>JAISBS010000070.1 GCA_031266075.1 Treponema sp. | reverse complement strand
TCTTTCATGTCTAACCCCATGTGTGGTCTCCCTTGACGCTAGGTAGAACCAGTTTAATTTGGGCTAGATTTTTATTTTGGCGCACACACCCCTTTTCACTTAGAAAAATTATGGCGCATTGCGCCCCTCTTGACCAAGTTTGTCAAATCCGTTATCTTACCAGAACCGGATAAAATGCCCGGTTAATGCCCTTGTAGCTCAGTTGGCAGAGCATATCCATGGTAAGGATAAGGTCAACAGTTCGATTCTGTTCGAGGGCTGATAAAAAAGCAGGGCGTTTTTATCCTGGAGTTTTGTGGTAAGCCGCAAAGCGGTTTCCCCTGGCAAAACCCCATTAATATGGTAAATTTGGCTGAATTTGGGCCGGAAGAGGTAGAAAATGGCGAGTAAAAAGACGGCGGTGGAGCTGATAGCCCTGCAATGCAGTGAATGTAAGCGGAAAAACTACACCACCAAAAAGAACCGGCGGAATACCCAGGAAAAGCTGGAATTCAACAAGTATTGCCCCTTTGACCGGAAACATACGCTGCACAAGGAAACCAAGATCAAGTAGGCTTTTGGGCAAGGCGTTCCCAAAGCGTTAGTTTTGGAAACGCTTCCCAAGATTTACATGGAAAAACCGGCCAAAATCCGGTTTTTCCAGGGGTTTGTCCCAAAACCAACCAGGTTTTGGAACAAACCCAGGCCAGTAGCTCTAATGGTAGAGCGCCGGTCTCCAAAACCGGATGTTGTGGGTTCGAGTCCTACCTGGCCTGGATGAAAAAAGCCCGTAAAACGGGATAAATGGGCCAGGCGGGCTCGAAATCCGGTGGTGGCCTGAAAAGAGGATGGCATGAAGAAACTGATTCAATTTATCAAGGAATCATACGCGGAGCTTCGGAAGGTCATTTGGCCGAGCCGGGAAGATGTCATCAGCTCCGTAAAGGTAGTTATCGTCTCTACCCTTATCATCGCGGCAGTCCTGGGACTGGTCGATGTGTTGCTCCTCTTCGGAATCCGGGCAATATTTTAAGGAACAGGGAAAAACATGGCAACCGGCTGGTATGTCCTCCATACTTATTCAGGATACGAGAACAAAATCGAAAAAACCATCCGTATGATGGTGGGGATGGGAGACCTCGACAAGGAGATCGTGCGGGATGTAAAGATCCCCTCCGAGGAGGTAGTGGAGGTTCGGGACGGTAAAAAACGGACCCAGACCCGAAAATTCCTTCCCGGTTATATTCTGGTGGAAATGGATCTGCCGGACCTGAACTGGAAAGATTCCTGTTCCAAAATAAAGAAAATTCCGGGGGTTACGGGCTTTGTGGGAACCCCGGCGGATAAAAAACCCCAGCCCCTGACCGGGGACGAAGCCCGAACCATATTGCAAAAATCCGGGGAAATGAAGGGCGAACGGCCGGTCCGGGCCCGCCAGTCCTTCACCGCCGGGGAACAGGTCAAGATCATCGACGGCCCCTTTGAGTCCTTCACCGGGACTATTGAGGAAGTGAACCAGGAGAAGAACAAGCTCAAGGTGATGGTCGGTATATTCGGACGCAATACCCCGGTGGAAGTCGATCTTCTGCAGGTGGAGAAACAGTAAACAATAAAGTAGGAGAGGGTTCCGCCCTCGCTAGTCCGGCACGGGCCGGACATACTACGAAGGAGTATTCATGGCAAAAAAGAAAATTGCCGCCTTTATCAAGCTCCAGTGCCCTGCGGGAAAGGCCACGCCGGCCCCCCCCGTGGGGCCCGCGCTGGGGCCCCACGGGGTTAGCGCCCCTCAGTTTGTCCAGCAGTTTAACGACCGGACAAAAAGCATGGAACCGGGACTCATTATCCCGGTGGTGATCACCGTTTATGCGGACAAGTCCTTCACCTTTATCCTCAAAACCCCGCCCGCCTCGGTGCTGGTTAAAAAGGCCATCGGGCTGGAGAAGGGTTCCCCTGAGCCCCACAAGACCAAGGTAGGAACCATTCCCCGGGCCAAGCTGGAGGAAATCGCCAGGCTGAAAATGACGGACCTTTCCGCCAATGACGTGGACGCCGCCATGAAGATAATCGCCGGGACCGCCCGGTCCATGGGCGTGGAGGTGGAAAAATGAGCCGTGGGAAAAAATACCTCGAAAGCCTGAAAAAATACGACGCTTCCGTTTTCTATAACCTGAACGAAGCCCTGGGTTTGGTAAAGACTTTGGCCTATGCCAAATTCGACGAAACCGTAGACCTTTCGGTAAAGGTGAACCTGAAAAAAAGCCAGTCCGTCCGGGACACGGTGGTTTTGCCCCACCAGTTCCGGGGTGAAAAAAAGGTACTGGTTTTTTGCAAGGCCGAAAAGGAAAAGGAAGCCCAGGATGCCGGGGCCGCCTGGGTGGGCGCCGAAGACCTGATCGAAAAGGTCAAGGGCGGCTGGCTGGATTTTGACGTGGCGGTGGCGACCCCGGACATGATGAAGGACGTGGGAAAGCTCGGTATGGTGCTGGGACGCAAGGGGCTTATGCCCAACCCCAAAACCGGCACGGTAACTTTCGACCTTAAGGGCGCGCTGGCGGAACTGAAAAAGGGCCGCACCGAATTCCGGGCCGACAAAACCGGAGTGGTTCACCTGGCGGTGGGCAAGGTTTCCATGGAGCCGGAAAAGATCGCCGAAAACGTCAGGACGGTTGTTACCGAGATTAAACGGAAACGGCCCGCCGACGCCAGGGGCGAATTTATCCAGACCGTTTCGGTGGCCTCCACCATGGGCCCCGGCGTGTGGGTCTCCGTCAACGATATCGAAGGAGCGTAATATGGCGATTGTGGCGAAAAAAATACAGGACAGCAAAACCAAGGCGATAGCGGAACTCAAGGGAACCCTGGAAGTATCCAGGGACTTTATCTTTACCGATTACCGGGGACTTACGGTGGAGCAGATTACCGCACTGCGGAAACAACTCCGGGCCAAGGAAGCCCGGTACGCGGTGGTAAAAAACAACTTTGCCCGGATTGCCTTTGAGCAGCTTTCCGCCCCCGATGTGTCGGCCTATCTTGTGGGTCCCACGGCGGTGGCTATCGCCCCCAGGGATTCCAACGAGGCCGCCAAAATTCTCTTTGATTTTGCGAAAGAGATCCCGGCCTTAAAGGTCAAGGGCGCCCTGGTGGGGGATTCGGTCTATACCGCCGCCCAGACCGAGGTGTTTTCCAAACTCCCCGGACGGCTGGATCTTATCTCCATGCTTATGTCGGTGATGAACGGCCCGGCCCGGAATCTGGCGGCGGCCCTCAACGATATTCCCGCCCGGCTGGTCAGAACCATCAAAGCCGTGGGGGACAAAAAATCCGGCGGAGACGCCGCGGGAGCCGCGTAGGCGGGCCTTTTTCCGGTAAAAACCATCAGGCTTCGGCGGAACCGGGTCAAAACGCCGGGTTCCGAGGCTGCCGTTCCTGAGGGTTTACATACACGGGGCTGCGGGTTATCCCGCCGCCCGGGGGCTGTCCGAAAAGCAACCGGCTTTCCGGATACCCCGTCCGGCCCGTATGGGCCGGTAATTTACGGGTTAACGAATAGTTAACGATATTGAGGAGAAGATAATATGGCAGCCCTTAGCACGGATCAGATTCTTGAAGCGATTGCGTCCATGACGGTTCTGGAAGTGTCGGAACTGGTAAAAGCAATGGAAGAAAAATTCGGCGTCTCCGCCGCCGCCCCCGTGGCGGTTGCGGTAGCCGGCGGAGCCGCCGCGGGCGGAGCGGCCCCCGCGGAAGCCGCGGAGGAAAAAACCGAATTCAACGTTATCCTGAAAGCCTTTGACGATTCCAAGAAGATCGCGGTTATCAAGGAAGTCCGGGCCGTTACCGGCCTGGGCCTGAAGGAGGCCAAAGACCTTGTCGAGGGCGCTCCAAAGTCCCTCAAGGAAGGGGTCTCCAAAGACGAAGCCGCGAAGATCAAGGAACAGGTTGCCGCTGCCGGCGGCACCGTTGAAGTTCAGTAAGACCTTTGTTTGCCGGGGTCCCGCCGGTTTTGCGCCGGGGGGACCCGATTTAAAAAGAGAGTCCGGCGCTCCGGGCAGCCTTAAACGCAGGGGGAACCAATGACGAAAGGGAAAACAATCTCGAAACGAACCTATATCGGCACGGACATTCAGGATGTGATGGAACTGCCCGACCTCATCGACATCCAGCTCTGTTCCTACGAGCGTTTTTTGCAGCGGGAAAAAATCCGGGCCGGAAACAAGCCCGGCATACAGGGGCTGGAAGAAGTGTTTCGCCAGACCTTTCCCATCGAAAGCCCCAACGGCGACATGGTTCTTGAATACGAATATTACACCCTGGATGAAGACAATATCAAACTTTCCGAACATGACTGCAAACAGAAGGGCCTGACCTATGCGGTGTCCCTTAAGGCCCGGGTCAACCTGATCTTCACCCAGACCGGGGAAATCCGCCAGAAAGACATTTATATGGGCGATATCCCCATTATGACCGAGCGGGGCACCTTTATCATCAACGGTGCGGAGCGGGTAGTGGTCTCCCAGATCCACCGGTCGCCGGGGGTTATCTTTAGCCATGAAAAGGGAATTTTTTCTTCCCGGATCATCCCCTACCGCGGCTCCTGGCTGGAGTTTGAAATCGACCAGAAGCGGGAACTGATCTACGCCAAAATCGACCGGAAAAAACGGATCCTCGGTACCATCTTTCTCCGGGCCCTGGGGTATGAAAGCCGGGAAGACATTATCCGTTCTTTTTATAAGATCGAAACCCTGAAAGTGAAGGACGACCGGGACACCCGTGAAAAATTTTCCGGCAGAGTGCTGGCCACCGCCGTGTGGATCAGGGACGACACCGCCGCGGACGCTGCCGGCAAAAAAAAGCTCTACCGGGCGGGGGAAAAACTCCATCCCCACAATGTGGACGAGCTTTTGGCCAACGGCGTAAAATCCGTGGAGGTCATCGATTTTAAGGGCGCGGATTCCCTCAATTCGCCCATGCTCCTCAACTGCTTTGAACGGGAGGAGATCAAGTTTGTCAAGGAAGATCCGGGCCGGGACGAACCGTCAAAAGAAGACGCGCTCTCCAATGTCTATTCGGTGCTGATGCCCGGCGAGTCCATCACCGTGGAAAACGCGGAAAAAGACCTTTTGGGGATGTTCTTTACCAGCCGGCGCTACGATCTGGGCAAGGTGGGCCGTTACAAGCTGAACAAAAAATTTGACTTTAAACCCCCGTTGGAGGATTTTACCCTGACCAAACAGGATATTATCGCCACGATGAAATTCCTTATCAAAGTCTATGTGGGGGATGAAAATATCGACGACATTGATCACCTGGGGAACCGGCGGGTCCGGTCCGTAGGGGAACTGATGGCCAATTCCATGAAGACCGCCTACAGCCGGATGGAACGGATCGCCAAGGAGCGGATGAGCCTTAAGGAGACCGATACCATCAAACCCCAGGATCTGATTTCCATTAAGCCGGTGGTGGCGTCGATTAAGGAATTTTTCGGTTCCAGCCAGCTTTCCCAGTTTATGGATCAGGTGAACCCGCTGGCAGAGCTGACCCACAAGCGCAGGCTCAACGCGCTGGGGCCCGGCGGCCTTTCCCGGGATCGGGCGGGCTTTGAAGTCCGGGACGTGCATTACACTCATTACGGCAGGATGTGCCCCATCGAAACTCCCGAAGGGCCGAATATCGGCCTTATCGTGTCGCTGGCCAACTATACCCGGGTCAACGAATACGGCTTTCTGGAAACTCCCTACCGCCGGGTCCACAAGGGGGTGGCGGGGCGGGACATTGAGTACCTCTCCGCCATGGACGAAGACCGCTACTATATCGCCCAGGCTTCGGCAAAACTCAACCACAACGGCTCCTTTGCGGATGAACAAATATCCTGCCGCCGTCAGGGGGACTATACCACCCGGGGCCCCGAAGACATTCAATACATGGACGTGTCGCCGAAGCAGATCATTTCGGTCTCCGCCTCCCTGATTCCCTTTCTGGAACACGACGACGCCAACCGGGCCCTTATGGGTTCCAATATGCAGCGTCAGGCGGTGCCGCTGGTGTTCCCCGAGGCCCCGAGGGTCGGCACGGGGATGGAGGGGAAATGCGCCTACGATTCGGGGGTACTGGCCAAGGCCCGGCGGAACGGCACGGTGGTCCGGGTTACCTCTCACGAAATTGAGGTGAAGCCCGAAGCCTCCCCCTCGTCCAAAGCGGGCAAGCCCATCGCGGAAACCAACGCCGGGGGGCTGGACGTATACCGGCTGGTGAAGTTCCAGCGGACCAACCAGGACACCTGCTACAACCAGCGGCCCATCGTCAAGGTGGGGGACAAGGTGGTGGCCGGACAGGTTATCGCCGACGGGCCCGCTACCCGGGAGGGGGAACTGGCCCTGGGCCGGAACATTCTCGTGGGCTTTATGCCCTGGAACGGCTATAACTACGAAGACTCGATCCTCATCTCCGAGCGGGTGGTGAAGGACGATATGTTCACCTCGATCCACATCAAGGAATTTATCACCGAAGTCCGGGAAACCAAGCTGGGGCCGGAAAAGATCACCAGGGACATTCCCAATACCTCGGAAAAAAGCCTGGACAATCTGGACGGCGAGGGGATCATCCGGGTGGGGGCCAAGGTTCGCTCCGGGGATATTTTGGTGGGGAAAGTAACCCCCAAAAGCGAAACCGAAACCACCCCGGAATTCAAGCTCCTTAACTCAATATTCGGCGAGAAGGCCAAGGAAGTCCGGGACTCCAGCCTCCGGGTGCCCCACGGCATCGAGGGGACGATCATCGACATCCAGCGGCTCAGGCGGAGCGAAGGGGACGACCTGAACCCCGGCGTGGACGAGGTAGTAAAGGTTCTTATCGCCACCAAACGGAAACTCCGGGAAGGGGACAAAATGGCGGGCCGTCATGGCAACAAGGGCGTTGTGGCCCGGATTCTCCCGGAAGAGGATATGCCCTACATGGAAGACGGCACGCCGCTGGACATCTGCCTGACTCCGCTGGGGGTTCCCTCGCGGATGAACATCGGCCAGCTTCTGGAAACCGAACTGGGCTGGGCCGCTTCCACGCTGGACGAATGGTATTCGACCCCGGTCTTCCAGTCGCCCTCCACGGAGCAGATCGAAGAAAAGCTCAAGGACGCGGGGCTTCCGGTAACGAGCAAGACCATCCTCCGGGATGGCCGCACCGGGGAGCCTTTTGTGAACCCGATTTTTTGCGGGGTGATCTACTTCCTCAAGCTCCACCACCTGGTGGACGACAAGATGCACGCCCGGTCCACCGGCCCCTACTCCCTCGTAACCCAGCAGCCCCTGGGGGGCAAGGCCCAGTTCGGCGGCCAGCGGCTGGGGGAAATGGAAGTCTGGGCCCTGGAAGCCTACGGCGCGGCCAATACCCTGCAGGAACTTTTGACCATCAAATCCGACGACATGACGGGCCGCTCCAAAATTTACGAGGCCATTGTGAAGGGGGAACCCTCCACCACTGCGGGGATTCCCGAATCTTTCAACGTGCTGATGCAGGAACTCCGGGGTCTGGCGCTGGACATGACCATTTACGACGGCAAGGGAAAACAGATTCCCCTTACCGAGCGGGACGAGGAACTGATTGCCAAATCGGAATCGAATTTCTAGGGTGGCGGGGAAACAGAAGGCTGTTTTTTAGCGGTTGTTGTTCAGAAACTGCGGTTTCTGAACAACTCTCATATAAGCGGCGGCTTATTACAGGAGTAAAAATGCGGGACATACAGGATTTTGATTCGATTATGATAAAGCTGGCCTCCCCGGAGATGATCCGGGCCTGGTCCTACGGCGAAGTAAAAAAACCGGAGACGATCAACTACCGGACCCTCCGGCCCGAAAAGGACGGCCTTTTCTGCGAGCGGATTTTCGGCACCACCAAGGAGTGGGAGTGTTACTGCGGGAAGTTTAAGTCTATCCGCTACAAAGGGGTTATCTGCGACCGCTGCGGCGTGGAGGTAACCCACTTCAAAGTCCGCCGGGAACGGATGGGCCACATCGAACTGGCGGCCCCGGTTTCCCACATTTGGTATTACCGCTCGGTTCCCAGCCGCATGGGTCTGCTGCTGGACCTGCCTATGACAGCCTTGCGTTCGGTGCTGTACTACGAAAAATACGTGGTCATCGATTCGGGGGACACGGATCTAAAAAAAATGCAGCTTCTTACGGAAGAGGAGTATTACGAGGCCCAGGAACGCTACGGCGGGGGCTTCTCCGCGGGGATGGGGGCCGAGGCGGTGCGAACCCTTCTTGAAAACCTCAATCTGGATCAGATGGCCGTGGATCTCCGGACGAAGATGATCGAAAAGGGGCCCAAGAGCGATAAGCGGCTCCTGAAACGGATCGAAATCGTGGAGAATTTCCGCAACTCCACCAACAAGCCCGAATGGATGATCCTGGACGTGATCCCAGTGATACCGCCGGAACTGCGGCCCATGGTTCAGCTTGACGGGGGCCGTTTTGCCACCTCGGATCTCAATGACCTGTACCGCCGGGTGATCAACCGGAACAACCGCCTGAAACGGCTGCAGGTGCTTAACGCCCCGGACATTATTATCCGCAATGAAAAGCGGATGCTTCAGGAGGCGGTGGACGCCCTGTTCGACAACTCCAAGCGGAAGCGGGTGGTCAAGGGGGCCAGCAACCGGCCCCTCAAGTCGATCAGCGATATGCTGAAAGGCAAGCAGGGCCGGTTCCGGCAGAACCTGCTGGGCAAGCGGGTTGACTATTCGGGCCGCAGCGTTATCACCGTGGGGCCGGATCTGAAAATGTGGCAGTGCGGGCTCCCCACAAAAATGGCGCTGGAACTGTTTAAGCCCTTTATTATGAAGAAACTCGTCGATAAAGACGTGGTCTACAATATCAAAAAGGCGAAACTGCTGGTGGAGGCGGAGACGCCCGAGGTTTTCGCGATCCTCGACGAAGTGGTGAAGGAACACCCGGTGTTGTTAAACCGGGCGCCCACCCTGCACCGGCTGGGGATTCAGGCCTTTGAGCCTGTGCTGGTGGAGGGGAAGGCCATCAAGCTGCACCCGCTGGTCTGTCATGCTTTTAACGCCGACTTTGACGGCGACCAGATGGCGGTTCACGTGCCCCTGACCCAGGCGGCCCAGATGGAATGTTGGACCCTGATGCTTTCCGCCCGGAACCTCCTGAACCCCGCCAACGGGAAGACCATTGTGTTCCCCTCCCAGGACATGGTGCTGGGGATCAACTTTCTTACCCGGATCAAGCCCAATGCCCGGGGATCGGGCCGCCGGTATACCAGCACCGAAGAGATTCTGATGGCCGTGGAGAACAAGTCCCTGGACTGGGAAGCGGCCATCCGGGTAAAGCTGCCCAAGACTCCGGTGTGGGACAAGGCGGGCCGGGAAGTAAAGCCGGGGGCCGGGGGCCTTATCGAAACCACTGCGGGGCGGCTGGTCTTTAACGAAGAACTGCCGGCGGAAATTCCCTTTATCAACTATGAACTCAAAGACAAGGAACTGCGGGCGCTGATCGAACATATTTTCAGCAGCAAGGGTTCCTGGACTACGGTAAAGATGCTGGACGCCATCAAAGCGACCGGTTACCGCTACGCCACGGTCTTCGGCGCCACTATCGGGGTGGACGACATTGTGGTACCCAAAGAAAAAACCGAGATGATCGATAAAGCAAACAAAGAGGTTGATTCGATCCAGCGGCAGTACCGGCAGGGCCATATTACCCAGGAAGAACGCTATAACCGGGTCGTGGAAGTCTGGTCCAAAACCAACGAAGACCTGACCAATATTATGATGAAGACCCTGGAGGCCGACCGGGACGGCTTTAACTCGGTGTATATGATGGCCAACTCCGGCGCCCGGGGAAGCCGCAACCAGATCCGCCAGCTTGCGGGGATGCGGGGACTCATGGCCAAACCTTCGGGGGACATTATCGAACTGCCTATCCGGTCCAATTTCAAGGAAGGGCTTTCGGTGATCGAGTTTTTCATCTCCACCAACGGCGCCCGCAAGGGGCTTGCCGACACCGCCCTGAAGACCGCCGAGGCCGGCTACCTGACCCGGCGGCTCGTGGACATTGCCCAGGACGTGGTGGTCAACGAAGACGACTGCGGAACCATCAACGGCATTGCCTATTCGGCCATCAAGGACGGCGAGGATATTGTCGAAGCCCTGAGCGACCGGATTGTGGGACGCTATACGCTGGAGCGGGTGAAGCACCCCATCACCGGGGAACTGATTGTGGATGTGAACGAAGAGATCACCGGGGAGATCGCCGCCCAGATCGAGGAGGCGGGGGTTGAGTCGGTTCGGATCCGGACGGTGCTGACCTGCGAGGCGAAACACGGGGTCTGCCGCCGCTGTTATGGCCGGAATCTGGCCACCAACCGCCCGGTGGACATTGGTGAAGCGGTGGGAACCATCGCCGCCCAGTCCATCGGCCAGCCGGGAACCCAGCTGACCATGCGGACTTTCCATATCGGCGGCGCGGCCACCAAGATCAGCGAAGAGAACCGGACCTTCCTCAAATACAAAGTGTATATCAAGGATGTGGCGGGGGCCCATGTGGAGCTTCCGGGCGGAAGCGGCGCTTCCGCGGGCCACTGGCTTTTTACCCGCAAGGGCTATGCCATCGTCAACAAGGTGATGAAGGAATACAAGCTGGAATCCAAAGACAGCTTTTTGGTGGAAGACGGCAGCAAGGTTATCCGGGGCGCGCCGGTGATCAGGCACGGGGCCAAAGAAATCCTTTCCACCGAAATCGCCATCGCCATGATCATTGACCGGACCCTGTACCTTATCGGCCCGGATCAGAAAATTGAAATCCGCAACGGTTCGGAATTTGTGGTGAAGAAGGGCGATGTGGTGGAGGCGGAAAAAACCATCGCCACCTTTGACCCCTTCTCGGACCCGATTATCGCCGAGGTTTCCGGGATCGTTAAATACGAAGACATTATCCCCGGCACTACGTTGAAAGAAGAAATCGACGAGGAAACGGGGAACACGGAAAAACGGATCACCGAATTCCAGCTTGAAAGCAAACAGCCCCGGATATTCATCATCGATGAAAATGAAACCGAAATCGCCTCCTATTTCCTCCCTGGCGGCGCCTATATTCAGGTGGACGAGGGGGAAAAGATCAACGCGGGCCGGACTATTGCCAAAACCCTGAAAGAATCCGCCAAGGCCATGGATATTACCTCCGGCCTTCCGAGGGTCAGCGAACTCTTTGAGGCCCGGAAGCCCAAAAGCCTGGCAGTATTGGCGCAGGTGTCGGGAACCGTGTATTTCCGGGGAATCATCAAGGGCAAGCGGAAGGTCAGCGTGGAGGACGCCTTTGGCAAGGAATACCCCCACCTGATCCCCATGACCAAACGGCTGCTGGTCCGGGACGGCGATACGGTGGAGGCCGGGGAACCCCTGTGCGTCGGGGCCGTCAACCCCCACGATGTTCTCCACATTTTGGGCGAGGCCACCCTCCAGCGTTACCTGATGGACGAGATTCAGCAGGTCTACCGCCTCCAGGGTGTGTCGATCAACGACAAGCATATCGGCGTGATTATCCGCCAGATGATGCGGAAGGTGGAAATCCGTTCCGTGGGGGACACTAAATTCATCTACGGCCAGATGGTGGACAAGTACCGTTTCCACGAGGAAAATAACCGCGTTATCGCCGAGGGGGGACAGCCTGCGGTGGCCCAGCCCATGTTCCAGGGAATCACCAAGGCGAGCCTTAACATTGATTCCTTCCTCTCGGCGGCCAGCTTCCAGGAGACCACAAGGGTCCTGACCAATGCCGCTATTGCCGGTTCCACCGACTACCTGCGGGGCCTCAAGGAAAACATCATCATCGGCCACCCCATTCCCGCGGGAACCGGCATGAAGCGCTACCGGGCGGTCAAGCTTTTTGACGAGGACAACAAGGACCTGGATCTGGAGATGCAGGAGATTCTGGAGAAGCGAAAACTTGAGGCTGCCATGGCTGCGGAGGCGGCGGACGAAGAAGACCTGGGCGCCGAGGAAAACGAGGGCGAAGGGGAAGAATAGCGGCATGAAAAAAAGTTTTTGCCTGCTGGGGGCGCTGCTTTTTTTTGCGGCCCCGTGGATTTTTTCGCAAACCCATACTGCGGTTCCCGTGGAGAGCCACATCTACCGCATATTGGAACAGGCGGAAATGCGGGGCCTCTGTTCGCCCCTCCCCGGCGCCCGGCCCTATACCCGGGCGGTCATTATTTCGGCGATCGGCGAAATTTTGGATGCGGAACATACCGGGGGGGCTCTGCGCCCGGCGGAACGGCTTATTCTGGAAGACTACCGGAAGGAACTGGACAAGCCTGATCCCGGCTTCGATCTCCTGCGGGGGCGCTTCTATGCCGAGGGGAATTTCAGCAGAGCCCAAACGCCGATTTCCGCCTATATCGGCGGCATGGCTGACCTGGGGTTTTCCGGCGGCTTTTACCCGGAATCCGGCGGCAACTATTGGGGAACCGACATTTGGGTACAGTTTTTTGCGAAAGGCGATGTGGGCGGGCATTTTTCGTGGGATTTTGGCGCTTCCGGGGGGCTGGTGCGGGTTCCCCGGACGGAATTGGGAACCTACCATACCTATTACGACACCTTTGGCCCTGTGGAAGGTGCCGGTACTAGCGGTAATGAAGAATACATCGATCAGGAAATAAAAACCTACAGCCAGCCGCTGAACCATTTTCCCTACACCTACCGGAAGAAATGGGACGGGTCGATTTATTTGCTGGAGGACCTCTACGATTTTGGTTCATGGCCCAACGGCATCGCCGGGGTGTATAATTTAAAATCGGAAATCGCCGGCGCGTTTCTTGACAATGCCCTTACCTGGCGGCTGGGCCGGCTGGAGCGGGAGTGGGGTAACAACTCCGTGGGCAGCAGCCTTTCGTTAAACGGAAGCGCCCGGCCCTTTTTGGCCGTCGAGGGTTCCTTTCACCCGTTCTCCTGGGTTGGCATTTCTTCCCTGGCCGGAATCCTTGAGTATTACAACGAGAATGGCATAAAAGAATCGGCAAAGAGTTTTCAAAACGCCTTTTCCATTACCATGCTGGAATTTAAATATAAAAATTACCTTTATTTGGATCTGGGGGAATCGGTCGTTTATACCAAGCGTTTTGAACTGGGTTATTTGTCGCCCATAACAAACCATATTTTTTATCAAAACAATATCGGCGACTTTGACAATATGTCCATGTTTATCACCCTGAAGGGGCAGTATCCCGGTTTCGGCAAGGCCTGGTTTTCGCTTTTTTGGGACGAAGCCTTTTGGAAACGGGGCGCCCTGGAGTCGGACGGAACCATGATCGCCTGGCAGGGGGGCCTTTCTTTTCCCCTGTCTTTTTTGGCCTTCTCTTCCATAAAAATCAGCTATACGAAAATAGAGCCCTATTGCTATACCCACAACCGGAATTTTGTTCCCGGATACGAGGGGCACATGGAAACGTCCTATACCAATAACGGCGTGGGGCTGGGTTATTATTTGCCGCCCAATTCCGATGAGCTTTTGCTGCGCCTGGAAACCATGCCGGCCCGGGGGCTGACCACGTTTCTCCAGTACCAGCTGATCCGCCACGGGGCGGATTTTGGCGACAGCGCGGTGGACGGCAGTTCCTACCGTTCGGAACTGGACCCCCTGGAACGCGGTGAAAAAGATGTGTCACGAAAATTCTTTTTGTTTGACGGCGCCTATCAGTGGTACCATATCGTGAAGGGGGGGCTGGAAAAGCGGTTTGCCAAACTGCCCCTGGCCCTTTACGGGGAAGCGGGAATTTTTGTATCGCTTTTTACCAATATTGACGGCCCGGCAAACAGCGGAAAAGCCCCGTCTTATCACGCCATCGACGAAGACCCCTATGTCCGCTCGGTGAATTATATCGTAGGGTTCGGGATAAAAATATTCCCCGAATACTAAACCCACTCGGTGATTTCTTTTTTTGAAACGCCCCAAAGCTCGCCGAATTTGGTTTCCCTGGTTCTGCAATACCGGCAGAATGGTATGGGCCTGCTTAAATATTCCAGCAATTCCTTTTTGTCTTTTATCTTGTCCAGGCTGGCAAAATCGGCATCCGTGAGGGCCAGGTTTTGATTAAAATATTTATTGAACAGTTTTATATGGGCCGCAACGGCGCAGGTGAAAATTTTTCCTTCCCGCAGGGTAATGCACATACCCCAGCTCATAACGCAGTTTTTGAAGCTCAGCGCCGTGTTCTGCCCCCCCGATAAATCCAGGGGCATTTTTAACATCCGGTCCGGATTGGTGCTGCCCACATACTGGATTTGCACCTGGTATTTTTTCCCCAGTTCTTTGATTTTCTTTTTGTCCAGTTTTATGGGGTACTGGCTGATTACTATTTTGATATGGTTGTCGCGGCAATTTATCCAGAATTCCTCCGGCAGCGTTGTCAGGAGAACGCCGTTGGTTGTTATCTGAATGGGCGTAGTGGGAAAATATTTCCGTGCGATGGCATTGAGTTCCGTTATCTTTGGATGAAGCAGCGGCTCCCCGCCCAACAATTTGAAGGCGTATAATTTATTGGTTATGCGGGACAGTTTTTGGCAGTCCGACTCAAAGGCGGCGGGATCCAGGTATTCTTCATCCGCCAGGCAGGAAAAATGGCTGCAGGCCCTGCAGTTCAGGTTGCAATGTTCGGTAACATGGATTTCCACCGGGAAAATGCCGGTGATTTTTTTATTGGATACCAGCAAAAGTTCCGCCGTGTCCTGGAGAATGTGGGGCGAGACGTATGTTTTAATCAAATAGGGGATTTTTTTCAACAGACGGCGGGTGATGACGAATTTCGGTTTCATGTTTCTTTCTACAACTCCATTAGACAACAATACCAGGCCCGGTTCGGCGGGCTAAGCCCGGCTCAGGCGGGCCAGAAAACTTTTGGTCCGTTCCTCCCGGGGCCGGTCAATGACTTCCGCCGGGGGACCTTCTTCGATAAACACGCCGCCGTCCATAAACAGCACCCGGTCAGCCACTTCCCGGGCAAAGGGAATTTCGTGGGTTACGATGACCATGGTCATGTGTTCGGCGGCGAGCCGGCGGATGACCCGGAGAATTTCCCCGGTCAGTTCCGGGTCCAGCGCGCTGGTGGGCTCGTCAAAAAAAAGCACCTCCGGGTCCAGGGCCAGGGCCCGGGCAATGGATACCCGCTGCTGCTGCCCCCCGGAAAGCTCAAAGGGATAGGCCGCCGCCTTTTCGCTTAATCCCATTTTTTCAAGCAGAATTTTTGCCCGGTTCAGGGCCGTTTCTTTTCCCCGGCGGAGGACGTGGATCTGGGCTTCGGTGATATTCCGCAAAACGGAAAAATGGGGGAAAAGGTTAAAATTCTGAAACACCAGCCCCATTTTCAGGCAGATCCGCCGTTGTTCCTCAGAGGGGGCGTAGCGGCCATCCCGGACGAGGTCTGAACCGTCTATTGATATGCTGCCCCCTTGAGCCAATTCCAGATGGGTGATACAGCGGAGGAGGGTAGACTTTCCCGAACCCGAGGGGCCGATGATGGCAACCACCTCGCCCCGTTTGACGGTAAATGAAAGCTCCTTCAATACCCTGAGGCTGCCAAAAGATTTGTGAAGCCCCATTACCTGTATTACGTCCATGCACAAACCCCGCTACACATAATAAGAGAGCTTTTTTTCAAACCGGGTAAAGGTGAACGAAACCGCCCAGTTCATCACCAGATAAAAAAGGCCGGCGATAAAAATGGGGGTGGTGGAAAATTCCCGGGCCGAGGCGGTTTGGGCTGCGTGGAACAGTTCCGCCACGCCGATGATCTGGGCCAAAGCGGTGTCCTTGACCAGGGTGATCACTTCGTTGCCCATGGCGGGCAAAATCCGCTTGACCACCTGGGGCAGCACAATCCGGCCAAAGGTTTGGGGCCGCGTAAAGCCCAGCACCTTGGCGGCCTCGTACTGGCCACGGGGAATGGACTCGATGCCGCCCCGGTAAATCTCCGCAAAATAGGCGGCGTAATTCAGCGTAAAGGCGATTACCACCGCGGCAAAGCGGTCGTAGGAAAGGATGAAGCGCAGGCCGTTCCAGAAAGATTCTGAAACAATAAGGCCCCCCAACTGGGTTTTCAAAAAAATGTACAGGTATTTGGGGGCAAAGTAGATAAAGATGAGCTGGAGGATCAGGGGCGTCCCCCGCATGATCAATAGGTAAAAACTGACAAAGCCCCGGAGAACCTGATTTTTCGACATCCGGCCCAGGGCGACCGGCAATGCCAGGGGCAGGGAAAACAGCAGGGTAAGAAAAAACACCTCCAGCGAGGTCCCTGCCCCTTTCAGCATAAAGCCGATCATGGACTGCATGAAAAACTATTTTCCGATGATGCTTATGTCGGCGCCAAGCCATTGGGTGGAAATTTCGGCCACCGTTCCGTCCTCCGCCATGGCCAGCAGGGTTTCCCAAACCTTGTTCGCCAGCGCCTTGTCGTTTTTGCGGAAGCCGATGCCGAACTCTTCCTCGCCCAGGGTTTCGCCGAGGATGCGGAAAGCTTTGCCGGAACGGTTGATGTTGTCGTTGGCTACCACCAGATCGATAACCACTGCGTCAATACCCTCCACGTCCAGATCCATCAGGGCGGTGAGGAAATCCTTGTACTCAACGACGCTTTTCAGGCTGGCCGTGAATTCCGGCGCGTCTTCAAGCGCGTCCACCGAAGAAGAACCGGTCTGGGTTCCCGCGGTTTTTCCGGCCAGATCGCTCAGGGTCTGGACGGGCGAGCCGGACTTTACCACGACCACCTGGGCGTTCTTGAGGTACGGAGGCGTAAAATTCAACGCCTGCTTCCGCTCTTCGGTGATGGTAAAGCCGTTCCAGATGCAGTCAATTTCTCCGGTGTTGAGCTCCTGTTCCTTGGCGTTCCAGTCTATAGGCTGGAGAACCAGTTCCACGCCCAGCCGGGCGCAGACTTCCTTTGCCAGATCCACATCGTAGCCCACAATCTCGTTGGCCTCGTTGCGGAAACCCATGGGCGGGAAAGAATCGTCAAGTCCCAGAATCAGTTGTCCCTTGTCGAGGATCGTTTGCAGGGAATTGTCCGCCTCTCCGGCGCCCTGCTTGTTGCACCCGACAAACACAATGCCTGCCGTCATCAGCGCGCACAAAACCAGTAATCCAAATCTTTTCATAGGTACCCTCCTGATTGAGTATAGCACCCTTTTTGAAAAAAGTACAGCTTGGTATCATACCATTCCATGAAGTATGAACTGGTAATCGCCGATCCGGCGAAAAATATTACGGTCTTTGTGCTGAACCCGGTGGCGGACCGGGCCGCGGCGGCCAGGGAACTTTTGGCGGACAAAAGTCTGGGGGCCGAGCAGGTGGGCTTCGCGGTTCCCCCGGCCCGGAGCGGGGGGCTGTGGCGGCTTGAGATGATGGGGGGCGAATTCTGTGGAAACGCCGCCCGGAGCTTCGGCCTTTTTGTTGCCCGGGAACAGGGGCTTTCGGGAGACCAAACCATGGTTATCGGCATGAGCGGCGTGGAAAAAAACCTGCCCCTGCGGGTCAACGTAGAGGAGGGGAGGGCGGCGGTGGAAGTTCCCGGCCCCCTGGCTGTGGAGACCCTGGAATTTGAAGGACGGTCCCTGCCGGTGTATATTTTTGACGGTATTACCCAGGTCATCGCGGTGGACATTCCCCCGGAAGAAAAAAACTGCGTCCGGATCCGGGCTGGTGTCGAGGAGCGCTTTGCCCGGCCCGCCGCCGGGCAGGACAGCCTGCGGCAGTCTGGGGCTGCCCTGGGGATCATGTTTTACGATACCGCCGCCGCGTTCATGCGGCCCGCGGTCTATGTCTACGGCACGGAGTCCCTGATCTTTGAATCAAGCTGCGGTTCCGGTTCCGCGGCGCTGGCGGTATGGAGGACCGAAGGCGGCGGGGACGGCGAAGCGGCCTGGGCCGTCAGGCAGCCGGGGGGGATCATTGAGGCGCGGGTGTTCAGGCGGGACGGCGTAGTTCACGGCGTCTCGATTGGCGGAACGGTGCATATAAGCGGGCGAATCTACCGCTGAAGTTTCGCGGAACGGACGGTTCAGTCCGCCGGTAACGAAGGGTTAAAACAGGAGCGCGCAGGCATGAAGACATATCTGGACCTCATCTGGACCTTTATCAGGGTGGGCGCCATGACTTTTGGCGGCGGCTACGCCATGGTTCCGGTGGTTGAACGGGAACTGATCAAACGGAAGGGCTGGACCACCATGGACGAGGTACTGGATTATTACACCATCGCCCAGATCACCCCCGGCATTATTGCGGTGAACCTTTCCACCTTTATCGGGTATAAACGGAAGGGCCCGCTGGGGGGCATCCTCAGCACCATCAGCTTCCTCCTTCCCGGCTTTGTCTGCATGGTTGCCGTCTCCCTGTTTATCAGACAGTTCGCCGGATACCCCGCGGTGCAGCACGCCTTTACGGGAATCCGGGTGGCCGTGGGAGCCCTGATCCTCGACACGCTGATCAAGCTCGTAAAAGGTTTTTTTAAGGATAAAAAAGCGGTCGTCATTTTTATTTTGGGATTTGTCCTGTCGGCGGTCCTCAGCGCCTCTCCGGTGCTGATCATACTGGGCGCCGGCGCGGCGGGGCTCCTGCTCTATAGACCGGGGAAAAAGCCGTTCCCGGAAACGGGGGGCCCGCAATGAATTTGCTGTCCCTGGCGGCGGAGTTCTGCAAGATCGGCCTTTTTTCCGTCGGGGGAGGCCCGGCGACCCTGCCCTTCTTTTTTGCCCTGGCGAAAAAAGACAACCCCCTGAGCCCGGAAAAAATCGGCGATTTTCTGGCCGTCGCCCAGTCCGCGCCGGGAGCTATGGGCGTCAACATGGCCGCCCAGACGGGCTTTCTCCTCGCCGGAATTCCCGGCGCCTGTGTCGCCGCCCTGTCGCTGGCCGCGCCCTCTGTCGCGATCATTATTGTCATCGCCCGGACGCTGGAATCTTTCCGGAAAAACCGGGCCGTGGCCGCGGTGTTTTCCGGCCTCCGTCCCGCCGCCGCCGGGCTCCTTGCCGCCGCGGGGCTGGGCATCTGGCGGCTCAGTCTCCTGGACCTTTCCGTCCCCGGCCTTGCGGGCCTTTTCCGCTGGAAAGAATGGCTCCTCTTCGGGCTTTTCTTTTTTAGCATTTATAAACTGAAAGGCCACCCGGTGATCTATATCGCCATCGCCGCCGCCCTGGGAGTGATTCTGGAATTGTAGCCCTTTAGGGAACCTCTGAAAACTGAAAGTTTTCAGAGGTTTTCGTACCCCCTTTAGCTGTCGGGGGCGGGAAAAACGCGGCGCCCGGCATGACCGGCAGGCTGCTATGCGGGGATCAGATGCTCCGCCAGCAGTTTTTTTCTATCCTCCGGGATAAGGGTGGTTTGTTCCGAGTTGAAATCGTAATGGACAATCACCGCGTTGCCTTTGACGCAGAGCCGTCCCTGCTGCCATGCCTCGTGGTACACGGTGAAGGATTTGGCGCCGATCCGGGAAACCCAGCTGCGGATTTCCACATCGTGCCGGAAATAGAGCTGATCCACATAATCATAGTCCGTATGGGCCATGATAAGGTGGAAGGTTTCACGGGAAAGCTTCATGCCGGGATCGAAGATACGGAAGAAGGGGTTCCGGGCCAGTTCGAACCAGACCACGGGCACCGTGTTGTTGATGTGCCCCAGAATATCCATGTCCCCGAACCGGGGCGTAACGGTGGTGGTAAACATACCGTAACTATAGTCGCAAAAAACCGCTTTGTCCATTCGCTCTGTTGACACTGGTTAAAACCAGGGCATAATACAGGGAATCTCTAAAAACTTCAGTTTTTAGAGGTTTTCGTACCCCTATATACTGGTGTACTTTAAGGAGGCTGGTATGATCAGGAAATTGAAACAGGGGGCCGGTATTGCGCTCATGGCCCTGGCTGATTATTTCTACTTACCGACAAACGGCTATATTCGCTTCTATATTGTTGTATTATAATATTGCACTGCTGTCCGGTTAAAACTGGATAAAAAATAAAAAGCTTGTATCTTTGCCCTTAAAATGGTATAAGGAAATTACGACAAATCCTTATACTATAAGGAGATACAAGCTATGACGAAGT
>JAISBS010000095.1 GCA_031266075.1 Treponema sp. | reverse complement strand
GCTGAGAGCCAGAACCATCCCGTAACGACCCGCCTGGGGATCGGTAAGGGCCCGGCTATAGGTAAAAAAGTCCTCCCGGGTCTTAGGCGGCCGGTCGAATCCCGCGGCCTGCAGCAAGGCATTGTTATAAAAAAGAGGCGACATAAAAGAGATCAACGGGAGGGCCCATTTTTCGTATTCCCCCTCTCCGGAAAATACCCCCTCCCGAGGTAAGTCCCCTTCCCGCTTTTTATACGGTTCCAGGGGCTCCAGTATGCCCTCCCGAATCAACTCATACAGCCAATGGGAATCCAAACCCATAATATCCGGCAGCGGGCTGTCGTCGGCCCGGTGGAGGAACTCTCCGGCCATGGCCTCATAGGGCCTATGGGCCAATATGATGGTAACCCCGGGGTTACGCTCTTCATAATCCTGAACAATAGACTCCAGGGCGTCCACTTCCAATTCATCCTGCCACCATTGGGTGAATACCAGGGTGGTTTTCCCCAGGGCTTTCAACTGATTCGGTGAAAAAGTAATCACCGAAAAAAACACCGCCCCAAATACCACCACCGCAAGACAAAATAAAAACCAATCTAATTTTTTTGTTTCCATAGTTTATTCTCGGCTCGACTTTTACCGTTTTTTGCGGTATACCATTTTTATGTTCGGCTTCCTGAAAAAATTATTCTTCCGCCGCCGTTTCCGGCGGGAAAATCCCCACTCGGACACGCTTGTGGAGGAAAAGTGGGACGCCGATTTTTCCAAATCTTCCCAGGTCCGTTTTGATATTAAATCAGAAATTTCCCACGATGCCTATATTCAAAACAAGTCCCTGGTCTTAGGGTTAAAAAAAAACAACTGTATTGCCTGGGCCGCGGATCCCCTGTACCGTTATGCAGATCAGGTGCTTGAAGCCCGGATTGCCCTGGAGCCCTTAGGGGGATATGCCGCGGCAGGGCTAATGTTCCGGATGGTGGATGAAGGGACCTTTTATTCGGTTCTGTTTTCCAGCAAGGGGTATTTCCGGGTGGATGTGGTCCGCAACAACACTCCCCTGACCCTTGCGGGCTGGACCGAATTGCCCCCGGAACAGGGGGTCTCAGAACCTCCCCCGGAGCCGCCCGCGGAAGGTTCCCGGACCGCGGCCCTGACCATTGTCGCCTATGGGGATCATCTGCTGGTGTTGATCAACGGCCAATGGGCCGCGGAACTCCGGGACGGGACCATCCCGTCGGGCAGGATCTGTTTTTGCCTTGCCTCCTACGAGGCGGAAATATCCCGGGAAGTAAATTCCGGCGGGGAGGAAAGGCCGGCCTATACGGCCCGGGCATCGCTGGAATCCTTTTCCGTAGAATCCCGGCTGGGGGAAGTAAGCGCCCGGTATGAAACCTGGGCCGACAGCCCCCGCATCGATCCCCGGAGCCGTCTCCGGCTGGCCGAGACCTTCACCGCCATAGGCCGGCCCCAGGCGGCCCTGGCGCAGTTGAAAAAAGCCTGGGAGTCCCCGGGAACCGCCAGGGAACCCCGGGAACTGCTGCTGGCAAGCCGTCTGGCCCTGGACCTGGGGCTTACCGGAGAGGCGGAAACATACATCGGCGCCTGCCTTGAAGCCGGTCTCCATACCCCCTACGGCAGGTCAGCGGCCCTCGAAAAGGCGGCGCTCCTCCATATGGAAGGGAGCATGGAGGAACTCCGGCAATATGGGGAAGAGATGGTCAAAATCTTTCCCCGTGACGGGGAATTCCTAACCTTCCTGGGCCGAGCCTATGTGAATTTGGCCCGTTATGAAGATGCCGCCCGGTGTTATGATCTGATCTTGGAATTGGATGGAGAAAACGGCCTGGCGGCGAAAAACGCCGCCGACAGCTATGAACTCGCGGGCCGCAAAGGGGAGGCTCTGGACCGTTATCTCAAAGCGGGGCGGGTGTTTCTTTCCCAAGGTAACTACGAGGCTTTGGGAAACCTGATCCCCAAGCTCCTCTCCCTGGGCGCGGAGGATTGGGAGGCCCGGGGGCTGGCGGGGAAATGGGCCTTTGGCATTGAGGATTGGGCTATGGCGGCAAAGGAATTTTCCCGGGCGGAAAAGCTGCGGAAAGTCCTGGACCCCCTTCCCCCGGAGGATCCCGCCCTGGTTTTTCTTCGGGGACTGCTCCTCTTACGGGAGGGAAAACGGGCCAAAGCCCTGACCCTGCTGGAAAAAGCCGCGGCCCTGGCCCCGGATTATGCCCTGTTCCGTTTCCGCCTGGCCGAAACCCGGTTCCTGCTCCGGGAGGATCCCCGGGACCCGAAACTCCTCGCGGACCTGGACGCCGCCTTAGCCCTGGCCCCGGAAGACGGCTGGGTGCGGAATCTGGCGGCCCAGATCGCCCTCAGCCGGGGTGAGCCGGATGAAGCCGCGGTACATCTGGAACAGGCCGCCCGGTCCCTGGGGGAAGTACCCGCTATCCGGGTGAACCGGGGGGTGATGTATTATTTACAGGGCTCTCTTGATAAGGCCCTGGAGCTTCTGTCCGTGGCCGAAGACGAAGATCCTGAAGGGGTCCTGGCGAATTGCGGGGGCAACCTCCTGGTCCGTTCCGGCCGTTATGAAGAGGCGGATGTTTATTACCAAAAGGCCCTTGCCGTAAATCCCGGTAATGTTGAATATTGCTGCAACCGGGCATCCTGCCTTATTGAGCTGGGAGCCTATGGCGAAGCCGACGCCCTCCTGACCCGGGTCCCCGCCTCCACTCCGGCGGTACTGGAGCTGATCGCCTTTGTGTCCGTAAAAAAAGGGGAATATCCCCGGGCCGAAGCCGCCTCCCGGGCCGCCCTGGACCTGGACCCCCATTATATCCCATCCTTGTTTTCCCTGGGGTGGATCTATCAGACCCAAAACCACTGGGATAAGCTTGGGGAGATCCTTTCTTTGCTGGATAAAGAGGTTTTGCGGGGGGAACAAGCCGCCCGGCGGGACGATCTTGCCCGGCGGCTTGAAGAGGGGGTCTCGCGGCTCATCCCCTGCGCCTCCTGCGGCCGAACCTGGCGGGTGCCCCGTTCCCCGGAGCCCGCCCCGCCCATACGGCTTTTTGCCATGCCCCCGGACGAACTTCCCGCGGGAACCTGCCCGGAATGCGGCAGCACTTATTGTATCGGCTGCGGCAAGGAACATCTGGATGCGGACAGCCGTTTCGTCTGCCCCCAATGCGGAAAAACCCTCAAACTGATCGACGAAGGGTTAAAACGGCTTGTGTACGATTGGGCTGCGGGAGCTATTCCCTAATAATTTTTTTGACGTATATCAGATTTGATATCTTCAATGGCTTTAATTAAATTTTTTTCAATAACTCTATCTATTGTATTCACCAATGTATCAGTATAAAAAACTTCTTGTTCATTCATAAAAAACCAAAAAACGGGAATTTCAACGGAAGCGGCAAGTTTTTCAAGCAAATCCGCTGAAACAAAAGTCAGCCCCCTTTCAATAGAACTTAAGTGTTTAACAGAAATATCTACTTTTTCAGATAATTCTTCTTGGGAAAAATTCTTTTTCTTTCGATAAAATTTCAAATTTTTCCCAAATATAAATTTTACATTCATAACTTATAGTTTAATGACAAAATCATGGAAGAGAACAAAGTGAAAGGTCTAAAACTATGTCGAAATTTTCAAAAAATGAACATATTAGGTTTGATTTGCTTGACATATAAACTTATACGGTGTATAAATCGATGAGATAATTACCTGTTAGGTTAATTATCGAAAGACCGTATCAATATGATACAGGCGCTCATAAGCGGGAAGTCCTAATTTTTCACTATTAAGAAGGAGTTTTTCAAATGAAAAGAAAAGGCATGAAAAAACTTATGATTATTGCCCTGACTGCGGGATTCGTGTTTTCATGGGCAGGATGCGCTACAAGCGGCGGCGGAAGTCCTCAGTCAAACCAAGCGCCGGTTCTGGGGAATGTTCCGCAATTTGTCAATGACGCCTATCGGAATGCCTCTGAAGATGTTCTTATCGGTGTCGGTACCTACAAAATAGGAAACGATATGTCAAAAATGAGTACCGGTATGACCTTCGCGCAGACCAGGGCCCGGGCGGACATATCCCGGCAGCTTAATACCATTTTGAAGGATATGGTTACGGATTATGTTGCCACCAGCGAACTTGATCCCGCCGCGGCCCTCTCTTTCCAGGAAACCATTACCCAGGCTCTTTCCCGGGCGGATTTGAGGGGGGCCAGAATTGTCAGGTCGGACACCCTCGACGGCCTGCTCTGGGTGGTGATGGAGTACAGCAAGTCCTCGGCGGCCACTGATTATTCCGCGGCCCAGTCGGCGGCGAGGCTCGCCGTTCCCGCGGCCGCCGCCTTCGACGCTTTGTCCCGCATGGATAACGCCTTTGACAAGGCCGCCGCCGGCGGTCCGAGCCCGGTGGGGGATTAACCCTGAATACGTTTTTTGCCTTCCTCGGGGCCGGTGTTTTTTTATTCGCCTCCTGTGCCGGGACTCAGCATCTGCAAGAACCGCTTGTTCCGACCCCGGACGGCCAGGGGCGGGCGGCGGCTTCCCTTGAGGAACTGTATGACAGCGGGTATTGGGTAACCAGGCCCCAGGGCGGCGCCATAACCGTCCTGGGTATTGCCGGCCGGCGGGGCAGCCGGGATGACGCAATCCAGGAGGCCCTTGCCGACGCGGCCCGGAAAGCGGCGTTGTACCATGGGGTTTCCGGGGAAAGCGCCGCTGTACTCGACCAGGGGGCGGGCAGCCTGGATTATTTCAGCGATTTTGACTACCGGCTCCAGATACTCACCGACGCGGAGCGTTATATCGGCGCGCTGGTCTTTGATAAAGACACGGACGTTCTTGAAAAAGACGGCTCCGTCTTTGTATGGGCCCAATACTCAGGGGTTTCCGATGTTCCGGCTTATAAAACGGCCGTTGAAGACCGTGTACCCCGGTGGGTCAAAGATTATGCCGCCGATGTTCCCGGTTTTTTAACCGCCGTGGGCTTTTCCAAAAACAGAGGTTCCCTTCAGAAGACCTACCGGGCCTCTTACGAAAACGCGCTTGCTTCGCTGCTGCCCCGCTTGTCATCGAAGGCCGCCAGTGAGGTGATTGACGCGGCGGAGGGCAGGATAACCCGGAATATCACCACCGGCTCCGGGGTTTTGGAAAAGGTGATGATCCTGGAGACCTGGTATGACAAAAAAATCAACGCCCTGTGGACTTTGTTGGTGGCGAAACAGAAAACGTAACGCCCTGAAAAAAAAGGAGGAACCGTGAAAAAGATTGCACCTGTTCTTTTCTTTGTCTGCACCGCCTTTGTTTTTGCCCAGGCAAGACCCCCGTGGGTGGACAGGCCATCCACCGCGTACCCGGACCGGTTGTATGTTTCCGCGGTCGGCTCCGGCCCGGACCGCCGGAAGGCGGAAGCCGGCGCCCTGGGGGCCTTGGCCGCGTATTTTAAACAATCCGTAACCAGTACCGTCACCATTAACGATACCGAACGGCAGGTGAACGGCCGTTCCAGCTCGGATTCCCGGATGTCCCTGTCCATTGCGGCGGAAGCCGCCCTGGATACCCTCATCGGGGCGGAGATCAGAAACACCTGGAACGACCCGAGAACCCAAAGCTGGTACGCGGCGGCGGTGATGGAAAAGGCGAAATGCCGGGGATTGTATGCCGGGGAACTTGATAAAACCCTGGCGGGGATCCGTACCCTCCTTGATATTTCCGGGGGAATCTCCTTTGAAACCGTCGCGAATGGCCAAAAAGCCCAGGGGCTCCTCGAAAAAGCCGGTATGTATGCCCTCGTTCTTACCCTGCTTGACGGCCCGAACCGTCAGGCCGAAGTTTCCCGGCTCGGCGCCGAGGTTGCCGCCGTTATGGCGGAGGCCAGGGCTATTCCGGTGGACGTGCGGGTACGGGGGGATGTGAACGGCCGGTTCAAAGCGGCCTTTGCCGGGGCCTTTACCGCGGCGGGGTTCAGGACGGGGAACCGGAACTCCCGCTTCGCCCTGGAAGCCGCGGTAATCATGACGCCGGCTGAGCGGGGCAGGTATTTTAACACCCGCTACACGGTGGACGCGGTGCTGCTGGACACCCATACCGGGGCGGAACTCTTTACCTACAACGCGGCAGACCGGGAGTCCCACCCCGCAAGCCAGGCGGACGCGGACAACCGGGCGGTCATCGGCGCGGAACGAAGGGTTGCGGAAGAATTTCCTGAAATCTTACAGGAGTATCTGAGCCCCTAATGGGGGCTTGGCCGCCCGTTAAAAAGAGCAGGGTCAGACATCAGAGTGACCTCTGAAAGGTTGTAAAAAAGACGGTACGCGCCGTCTGGGTTGGGAGTGATCTCCCGGCCGCAGGAATTCGGATTTCTATGGCTGGAATTGATATGCCGATGGCAACCACGCCCCCCCGTATGGGGAGGGCATAGAAATATCACGGAAGGAGTAGAAAATGACAAAAAAAAGTCTTTTAAAGACCGTTGCTTTTCTGGTATTGCTGGCAGGTATTTCAGCAAGCGGCGCGTTTGCACAAATTACCGTCAGCGGCGGGTTTGCGCTCTCAAAAATGAACGCGAAAGCATCAGGAGAATCAGTTGAAGGTGATGTTGGTATAGGGGGAAATATATACTTTGACTATTTACTCCCCATAAACATTCCTCTGTCCCTGGGGGGAGAAATCGGCATTGACGGCTCCTCGCTTACCTACGGCGGCGAGACAGATAAAGTGTTGGCAATACCCATCCTCCTCCGCGCCGCCTATCATTTTGACCTGAACCCAAAACTCGACCTCTACCTAGTCGGCAAGATTGGGTATACTTTGGGTTTTATTACCAGCGGCCCTTCCAAGGAGTATTTCGATTCCGCCGGGGGGTTTGCCTTTGGCGTTGATATCGGCGCCGCCTATTATTTTACGTCTTTCTTCGGCGTTTTTGCTGAGGGCGGTTTTGATGATTATATGGTTAAATCAAAATTTAATATTCCTGGCTACGGATCGTGGACAGTAGACACGCCTTTTTATAGGTTTATTACTTTTGGTATAAGTTTCAAAAAGTAGACCGGGGACGGGGGAGCCGCGGTTCCCCACTAGGAAACCGCAGCCCCCTAAAAACGGAGGAGACTGTATGACTAAGAGGGTATACGCGGCCTTGTTTGCCGTGTTGCTTTTCGCGGGCTTTACAGCGGGCGTATCCGCGCAAAGCGGCGGCACATCGGAAATAATTATCCAAAGGGCCGTGAGCAGGATCAATCAGGGGTTCAGAGAACGGATCTACATTGACGGCAGGCAGCAACTGACCCTCGCAAATGGCGGTTCCGGCAAAATTGTCGTTCCTCGGGGGGATCATACGATACACGCCGAACTGTCCACCCTCACCACCAGCCGGGTACAGTTTACCGCCGGCGCATCGCCGGTTACCTTTGTGATTACGCCCTATTCGCTGGATAATTTTGTGATAGAACGGAGCGGTGGACTGCAAGTTCCCACTGGCCGTATACCGGAAGGGGCGGCCGCCGCCGGAAACGCGCTCCAGACCTTTGACGATCCCTCCGATATCAGTGTGGAAGCCTCCTTGGCGCGGGCGGCCAATGCCATTATGACCAGAGTCCCTCCACGCTCGAAAATGGCCATCGTGTATGTTACCGCCCGGGATTCGGAAATATCGGAATTCATCGCGGGGGAACTTGAATTCATCATGGTAGAAAAAGGATTTATCCTGATTGACCGTAGCCAGTTGGACCGGATCCGCAGGGAACAGGCATTCCAGATGTCCGACGAGGTCGACGATACCCAGGCGGTCTCTATCGGAAAAATCGCGGGGGCGAACATTATTATCACCGGTTCTGTTACCGGGACGGGGGATCTTCGCCGTCTGCGTCTGCGGGCGCTCAGTACGGAGACGGGTCAGGTGCTGGCCGCGGCATCCGAGCGGTATTAACCGGCGCGTGTTTGGTCTCTCCAAAGAAGAGGAGGTTTTGATGAAGAAAAAAGTGATAGTATGCGCGTTTTTTTGGATTTCCGTGTTTCTTGGATTTGCCCAGGAGATGGTTACCCTGGACGACGCGTTGGCGGATATCGGCCAGTATTTTACCGGCAGGCTCCCCGCCAGGTCCAAGGTAGTGGTTTTGAATATCAGATCCAATTCCGGGCGGCTCTCCGAGTATGTTATCGAAGAGCTTACCGTCAAGCTGGTTAATACCGGGCGTTTAACGGTAGTGGACCGGCAGAACCTGGATATGATCCGCGAGGAAATGGATTTCCAGATGTCCGGCGAGGTGAGCGACGAGTCGGCCCAGTCCATAGGCCGCAAACTGGGGGCTCAAACCATAGTATCCGGTTCAATTGACGACCTGGACAACGTTCTCAGACTACGGGTCCGGGCAATTTCCGTGGAGACCGCCCAAATTCTGGGAATACAGACAGCCAATGTAGGCATAGACCGGGTTTTGGCCACCCTGACCGGAAGAAATACGGCCGTGCGTTCTACCCCTTCGAATAATCCCCCCGCTTCTTCAAATTCTCCCGCCTTTTCTTCTTTCGACGGCAAACCACAAAAGAAAGTTCCCGCCAGAACGGGAAATTTTGAGGTTATCCAGGGCAGCCAACTTCCCATACCTATTGATACCTATCAATTCCAGACCGCAATGCTCGAAGTCCTGGAACAGGACAAATGGACGGTTGATCAGGAAGGCAGCGGATATATCTTATGCACATTGCGTGGCCGCAATTGGTGGGTTCAGATTAAAATTTGTTACTGGGATGACGAATACTGGTACGAATATGTGAACAGCAACAATCTTGACGCCAACCCGGCCCGGAACAGGATACACCGGAATTACGACAACTGGATCTCGAATCTTGAAAACCGCTTGAAGCGGAATTATTATCGGTAAGCCATCGGCAGCGGAGGCAATGGTGAAGATCGTTTCCCTAGCGGCGTTCTGTTTTTCCATGCTTCTGTCCGGCCTTTATGCGCAAGAGATTGCCGGGGATATGGCTATCCCCAGAACCCCCGCGGATGTTACGGGCGCCCTTTCCGAAATGGACCGGATCTTTGAAACCCTGGACGAAACCTTAAGCCCCGAGGATGAGTACTATCTGGGCAGGACCGTGGCGGCGCGGATCCTCCGTACCGACCCGGCCTATACCGGAGATTCCGATCTGGTCTTCTACCTTAACAAGATCTGTTTGGCCCTGGTCATCAACTCCTCCAAGCCGGCGGCGTTCAACGGTTACCATGTGGGAATTCTGGATAGCCCGGAACTTAACGCCTTTGCCACGCCGGGGGGGCATATTTTTCTTACCCAGGGTATGGTGGAATGTGCCGATTCCGAAGACGCCCTGGCGGCGGTGATTGCCCATGAACTGGCCCATATACAACTCCGCCACGCCGCGGCCATGATTGACGATCAAAAGCTCGTCCGGGAACTTTCCCAATCCGC
>JAISBS010000051.1 GCA_031266075.1 Treponema sp. | reverse complement strand
TATCATGGTAATAGTTGACGCTCTTTTTTTTATCGACAAACAGCGCCTGTTGATCAGCGTCAAGATCCGCGAGCATGGCCGCGGCCGCCAGGGAAATCAACCCCATCTTGAAAATTTCCTGGACCGGTAATTCGAGCGACAGGAGCCTTACGCGCTGGTATATCTCCGGGACCTTCCGGTCGCTCCGTTTGGCGATATTCTGTATCGCTTCGCCGTTCTCGAGGAGGCGTTTGAAGTAAACCGCCTCGTCAAGCGGGTGCATGGCCAGCCGGTTCACGTTCTCGGATAGGGCTATCTCCCCGGCCCTTTCGGTTTCGTCCCCTTCCAGTATGCGGGCCGGGATTTCTTTCCACCCCAGGAGTTTTACCGCCGCCAGGCGCCGGCGCCCCGCGGTAACTTCATATTCCAGTTCCTCCTCCATGTTCAGGTGAGCCTTGACCGTAATAGGGTTAATCAGGCCGTTGTGTTTTATGTCTTCCGCCAGGATTTTAATATCCCCTTCCCCGCCGTATGAGCGGTTGGTGTTGGAAGCTATACTGTTAACCGGTAAAGTCTTTATGTTCATGTTACAAATCCTCCATCTCAATTTTTTGCGGGATCATCGCCTTCACCTCTTCGCTGTGGGTGATGATCACCGTGTGCCGCAGCCCGCTTTCCGCGTGTGCCGCGCCCAGCATCCGGCAGTAGGCCGTTTTGGCCGCGCTGTCCAGGGCCCCGTCCGCTTCGTCCTGGAAACAGGTAAGGAACGCAAAACCCGTGTTCCGCTTCCGGATCGCCGCAAAGGCGTCATAGATGGCGCGTTTGATCCAGACCGCCTCCCCGCCCGATTTATCGTCCAGCAGGACCGCCTCCCCGTCCTCCGCGTCTATGACGTAGATAAGGAAGTCCTCAATCTGTCTGGTCTTCTTTCCCGCGCCGCCCATGCGGGTCGTGCGGATCTCAATCCGGAACCGCTCCCCGTAGGCGCTGGCCAGGATGCGGTTTGCGGTCTCCGCAATCCCCGGCGCCAGGGCGTCCAGTTCCAGCGCCTGGATGCCGTCCCGGCCAAACCCGCGGGCTATTAAATCCCACTGGAGCCCTTCCGCCCGGGCCTCCTCCAGAACCTTCCGGTGGGTTTTCATCTGTTCTTCCGCGGCCGCGATAGCCGCCAGTTTGTCCTCCCGGGCTTTCAGTTCCGCTTCCGTGCGGGCGATGGCCTCCCGGATATCAGTATATCGCCGGGTCAGATCGGCATGTTCCTCCCGGGCTTTTTCCAGTTCCCTGATAATTGCCGGGTTTGCCGATGCCGCTATGGAGGCCCGTTCTCTTTTCTTTTCTTCCCGGGTATGCCGGAGTTCCTCAAGGTTCCGGGCGCATACCTCTATCCGGGCCTGGGCTTCTCCGGCCCGGGCCAGCGCTTCCCGGGCTTCGGTGATGTTGATTTCTCCCTGGGCCGCCTGGGCCTCCCGGAGCGCCGTATCGTCAAAGGGTTCCGGTTCCTCCGGGCGGGGTTCGTCAAAGGCCAGGGCGGCAAGCATCCCTGTTATCTGTTTGATCGTTCCCTTGCGGTCATTAATATCTGTTTGAAACCCGGTGATTTCTTTTTGCCGGTCCTCAATCTCCGCCCGGGCCTGGTCCCGCCGTCCGGTCAGTTCCCGGCGTTTGTCTGGCGGGAGTTCCTGCCCGCAGGTGGGGCAGGCCGTTTTAAAATCCCGGGCATCCTGTTCAAGCAGCTTGATTTTTGATTCCCCGTCCGCAAGCTTCTTTTCAATATCCCGCAGGGAATCCGAAACCCGCTGTTTTTCCTGTTCCATTTCCCGGGCTGTTTGCTGGTATTCCTGCTGTTTCTGTGAGAATTCCCGCTCTTTTCGTAGGTTTTCCTCAAGAATCCGTTGTTTTACCCCGGTCTCGGCGGATATGGTTGCGGCGTAATGTTCCCATAGCTGGGCCTTTTCCTCATAAGCGGCGCGGTTTTCCGCCAGTTTTTGCCAGGCCTGTACTTCCTCCTGGCCTTCTGTCAGTTTTTCTTCTATATTATTAATCTCTTTATCCAGCGCCGTTTCCCGCTGTTCCCGCTCCTTCTCTTTCGCCGCCTCCGCCTCAAGCCGCTCGGCCTCCGCCCGGGCCTCCCGGCCCTTTTCGGTAAGCTCGCCGAGCGTTTTAGCATCCGCGGCCAGCGTCTCCCGCCGGCCCCCAATCTCCCGTTCAACCGCCGGCCTTTCCGCCGCCGTGCGCTCCAGCATCCCTGCCTGTAACTCCGCGTCGTGGGCCCGGCCCTCCTCCGCCTTGGACCGCTCCAGGGCCGCCTCCGCGAACCGCTGGAGGTAGTCAATTCCCGCCAGTTCCGCAAAGAGCGCCTTCTTCTCCCCGGCCGTCGCCTCGGTAAGGTCGGGCAGGTTCTTGGTCGGGCGCTGGGAAGTGTGGGCCGTCCGCAGGTAGAGCTCCGGCGGCCCGAAAACGGATTGGACATACTCCTCATAGGGCTTCAGGTTCCCGTCAACGCCGTGTACCGGCGTCCAGGTTCCCTCGGCATCAAGGTTTCTGAACACAAAATATTTACAGGCCCCGGACTTATTCTGCCCGTCTATCTGGATCAGGAACCGTAATGCCTGATCGCCCCGCCGGTTCCGGTACACTACTTCCCGGAAACTGTCCCGCAGGCAGAAATGATCCTGCAGCTTCCCCTTCCGGGTAAAAAGCTGCGGGTAGGGATGGCAGTTTTCGATCAGGGTGGTCTTACCCTTGCCGTTCGCGCCGGTAAGGGCAATAAGCCCCGGTTCGTAATCAGCGAAGTTGACCGTAATCTCTTCCTTGCCGATTCCCCGCTGTATCCCGACGGCTCCCCGGAGGCGGGCTGAAATCAGTTCCCATTCCCCGGAAACCGCCCCGGATTCCTGCCGGAGGTCCTCCGCCAGCCGGTTAATTTTCGTGAATATTTTGTCGTGAAAAGGTTGAATATTTTGTTGGGCATTTTCCGCCCATATCTCAAACTTCCGTTCCGGCGTCGGTGCCCCGGCAATCTCTGCCGCCCTCATCGTTTCTACCGGCAATTCATTCGCCGTTACCCGGGAACCTTCAACCGCGCCGCCTTCCCGGAGTTCCGCCAGTTCCCCGTCCGTATTTATGAGAGCACGTTGTTCTTTTGAACAGGTTATTTCAAGCCAGACCCGTTTTCCGGCAATGCCACCAGCGGGGGTTTCGTAGGACAGGGGATCGGAAGTTTCAATCTTCAGGTTTTGCGGATGGGGAAAGTCAACGCGGGCAACCGTAGAATTACCTTCGACTTTACCATCTATACCCAGATATGGAGGTAAATTCACCACATTAAACCCCGCCTGGTGGGTCTCCCCGAAATTCTTGGGATAGATGGAACCGGCATAATACGCCGGCAGGGTCCCCACTTGCTGCGGCTTGTGGATATGCCCCAGGGCATAGTAGTCCGCGCCGATGTCGTTAAGGTCATCCGCGGTAATGGCGATCCCTGTTCCCCGCTCAACCGCCTGATCATTCTGCAGGGTACTCCCCGCCACGTCCCCGTGATACAACACCACGCAGGGAACGTCCGGATACTCCCGCCGCTTGGCCGCCAGGTGGAAACACAGCCGGTGCATGGCGTCCCGGACCGCTTCCTCGGTCTCGTCCTTCCCGGACGCCTCCCCGGCCAGCAGGTATTTCTTCCGGGGTTCCGGGATGCCGAAGAGAATGGCAGCAGTACGGCCGTACAAGCCGCACAAAGGGTCCGTAGTAATAGCAGGGATGGTGTTTATATGCTCTAAAAAATACGCTTGCCCCGGCTCCAATAGGGTGATACCATGGGTACACTTGATCTTCCGGAACACCTCCAGCGAACCATCGGTATCATGCGAGGGCGTCCCGCAGATCATAGCTACCGGCGCAAGGTCCGCGATCTCACGAATCGCGTCCACAAACCGGTTAAAGCCGCTTGCTTCGGTGTTCAGCATCGAAGCGTCCCATACGTCCCCGGCGATACATACCAGGTCAACCGGGGACGTTTTTATATGCTCCGCGAAGAACCGCAGGGAGGCCAGGGCTTCCTCCGCATGTTCCCGGCAGCAGTGCAAATCAGCAATATGCGCCAGTTTCATGATGCTTTTCCCTCCGTGGATTTAATCAGCCGTTCTATGCGCGAAAGCATAGCTTTCCGGGATTCTGCCGTTGCCTTGGGATCCTGAAATTCCCTCACGGCCAAATCGTAGGGGTTTACCTTCCCGTTTTTTCCTTCCAGGGCGACATCCAGCTGGTCCCGGTAGCCGTTAAGATATTCCTCCAGCTTGAGGGTCAGGGCTTCTAAGGTGTCTTGTTCTGCCGCCGGTTTGAGGTCTGCCCAGTCATCCCCGTCCCCCGCGGCCTCCCCGGCCAGGCCCGCGCCGGTATTTCCTTGGACGCCGCTTTGTTCGGTAACATCCCGCGGTTCCGGCGCCGTTTCCCTGCCCATATCAGGGAGGGCCTGTTTCCCGTAGAGCGCGGCGATTACATCCTGGGTTCCCGTTGCCTGGGCGGCGGCGAGTAAACGGCCTTCCGGCGTTTTTAAAAGATAGTCGGTATTCATGACCACCCGGGAGAAAACCATGGGCTTTCCGGCTTCTTCCGGGCTAAACACGGTCGGCATCCCGGTTAATTCTTTAATGACCCGCAGCCGGGCGCCGGTTTCCGCCCGCTGCCTCCCAAATTTGGAATAATCCATGGCCAGCGCGGCAACAGTCTTTCCGCTTCCGTTTTTCCGCGCCTGTTTGGTCTGTTCGTTCCATTCGTCTACTCCGATATCCACCATCGCCCTTAGATTGGGATCAAACTCATACGCCTGAACTGAGCCGGTCCGGTAGGACCCGTCCGGCAGCCGCATCGTGCCTTGCTGTTCGGAAATAAAAACCGTCCGTTTACCGGCGGAATCATCGCGGGCCTCCGTCCAGGTTCTGCATCCGGACGAAACGTATGATATAGCGCTTGCCTCTCCCACGCGATCCACAACTTCACGCTTGGGCATCAGTTTACCGGAAATATTATGGCAATCATTTTTAACATCCAGCTTGATAACGGTAACTTCTGTTTTATAGAGCGGTGCGGAGGGGTTTAAATGCCCCTCGTTTACATATACCAAAGCGCCGTTATTTTTGGCGTCCTGTAATGCAATCAATGCCGTGGTCATTTCTTTTCCGCCTCCACGCCGACCTCCTCAAGGCCTTCCGCCTTAATGGCGTCCCGTATTAACCGGATGCCTTCCCGCAGGTTCCGTTCCGTTTCCTCCGGGGTGCCGTATTCAGCGGTTAGGTCCCACTGCGCTTTCCCCTTGGCGTTGACGGATATATTCATCCGCATCCGCTTGTTGGTCTTTTCCTCAACCATGATTCAGCCTCCGATAAATAACTCCGGCTGGTTTTGCCGGGCTTCTTCCCATATCGATTCCCGCTGCCATTTATCAAGCTGCTCATCGACTTCCTTCTCAAGCTGTTTTGCGCGGAGCAATACCGCCCGGTCCCGGGTCTGGTAAAACTCCTTCTGGAATTTCCGCATTTTCCGCACCTGCTCCGCAAAGGACGGCCCCTCACCGGTTACGGTTATGTTCATAAGCCCGCCGCTCCCGGTTCCGGGCGGTATCCATCAGGTCTACCAGCCCCGGCTCCCCGCGGGGCGCTTGCTTCCCCGCAAACCGCTCAATATAATCCCAGAGCGCTTTAATTGCCGGGGATTCCGTCCGTACCTGTTCCATACACGCCTCCGTATTCTTTCCGCGCCCATATCCAGACCTTTTCCAGTTCCTTCTGGTTCATGTCCGCCACGGGTTTATTGACCACCAGCCTCATCCGCCGGTAGAGGATTTTGCCTTGCGCCTGTTTGCTTCCGGGACGCTGCGCGTCCAGGTACGCGCCGATAATCCCGTGGATATTCTGGCGGATGATTTTTTCCGCCTCGCTCGGCGGGCAGGGCGGGGGGTTCCCGGGGGCGTCCCCCGCTTTTCCATCCATGCGGGCCGCCGATCCTATGGGCACAATCCAGGGCTGCGCCTCCCCGGTGCCTTCCCCTTCTTCCCGGCCCCCCGTTCCGGGCAGTTCAAGCTGATCCTCCGGATTTACCAGGGGGACCGCCTCCTCCGCCTGGATCATCCGTACCGCCTTTTTGAATTGCCGGTCCGCCGGCGCGTATACCACCGGGCGGGGCTTGCCCGGCGCCGGCCGGTTCCCCCGGGCGAAACACTGTTCCAGCCAGGGTACGGAACGGATATGGGACAGGCAGCACAGCACCGTTATTTCCGGGACATTAAGCCCCTCGTAGGCCATGGCGACCGTAACCAGTACCGGGAAAACGCCCCGCTTAAAATCTTCAATGTTCCGCCGGGCCTCCGGCGTATCGTCGCTGGTGGCGATCCTCACCGGCTGACGGCGGGCATAAAGAACGGCATGATAGTCCCCGGCAATCCGGATGTTGGGCGCCACAACCAGCAGCTTGGCCGCCGGGTATGTTGTCAGGATTTTCTGAAATTCCCCCAGGGATTCCGCCAGCAGTTCCGCCGCAAACTCAGTCCGCAGGGCGGTAAACAGGGCCTTTGCCGGTTCATCGCCTGAAAGCGCCGATGTGTTCCGGCGGCCGTCCTGTTCTTCCCACTCGGCTTCCCCGTCAACCGCCCGGAACTCCGTCTTGAGGATGGCGCCGTCCCGGATAGCCTCGCTGCGGGAGTAGGTAATAACCCGGCGGAGGGGCGTATCGGTCAGGACCGGTTTCCCGGCATGGTATTCCAGGAACGCTATTTTTCCCCCGTCCCCCCGGGAAAGGGTCCCGGAAGCCTTCACCACCAGGACGGCGTTGCAGGCCAGGGCCCGGAGGGCCAGGTGCCACATTGAGCCTTCTTCAACATGATGAAACTCATCCAGAAACAGGATGTACTTGTGCCGGCGGAATTCCGCCGCGTGGCACTCCGGGTCAGCCCCGACCGCCTGGTAGGTGGTGATGTACCCCGCAAGGCCCCGCGATAAATCGGAGCCGTTATCGGCGGCGCGGATCCGCTTGTCCGTCTGCCAGCGCGGATCGCAGAATTCCCCCTCGCCCTGGTATTTCAGGCTGTTCCGGGGAACCACCCAGCAGATCTTATCCGCTCTATCGGGGATAAGATTATCCGCCAGGATT
>JAISBS010000065.1 GCA_031266075.1 Treponema sp. | reverse complement strand
GAAAGCCTTCGCCTGATGGGATGGAGGGGGATATGCTCATGTGAAACCGGCTGTATCTTACCTCTTTTTTCCTACCTCTTGGCTAAAGATAACATGGAGTTTTTACACAGTCTCCGGGGAAAGACCCCAGAAGACAAACCGCCCGGCTTCGGGAATGTCCGTATGGGGGTTTGTTGCCAGTTGCGCCAGAAGCGCCTCCCGGACTTCCGGCAAGAGGGGAACCCGCCGCGCCTCCCCATTCTTTGGGCTTTTAAGGCCGTCCGCCGCGCTCCACGAATGAGCCACGTTCAAAACCGCCTCCCCGATGTCCTCGCCTCGGACGGCCAGGATCTCCCCCTGCCTCATGCCGGTAGTCGTGGAGAGCAGGCTCGCCGCCATTGCCGTAGCGTCCGCCCAGGGTTTCGCAAAAAGCGCCCCCGCCTCTTCCACGGTCAGCACTCCCCGCCTGGTTGCTTTGCCGCCATAACGTTCAAAGTCCTTGCCAATGTCGGCGGGTATCATGCCCTCCTCATACGCCCAGCCCAGAGGGATAAGCCCCGCGTTCAATATGCTGTTTTTGTAAGAAGCCGATTTATCGGCGGGAAGGGATAGTGAGAATGACTTTAAGTCGTTGCGGGTGATACTTGCCAGCGTCCGCCTCTTAAAAGTGGGTTCCCAAAACAACCGGATCATCTTCAGACTTTCACGGCAATAGCGCCGCCCTATGCTGTGCCCATGCGCCAGACGGTCTCTTACATAGGCGCTTTTGTCATAGTCAAAAAAGCCGGACAAAAAACTGACAAAATTCACGCTCCCCTTCCCGGCGGGAACCGCGCCGATGTCGATAAGGCCGCGCTCTTTAAGGGCTTTCACGATTGCCAATGCCCCGCCGCTGTCCAGTTCCGCCTTCCGTATGGCCCGGAGGATTCCGTCAAGGTCAAATGAAGCTTCTACCTTCCGGCGTTCCCCGTCCTTACCCGGCAAGCCGTCCCTCAGCCATCCGGATACCACGATAAGGGCCGCATCCCGGTCGCGCTCCCCGGTACTCCGGGCGCTCATGGAAAGCCCCGTTTCCTGGTTTACCAGGCAGGCGTAAAAAACGCCTCCCCGCCTGTGCATATAAAACTTCCGGCGCATAGCCTTCCCCCTCCGCAAAACCCACAGACAAAACCGGTCAATTCGTTTGTCATAGTCTTTTGCATAGACAAGATAAGCATAGCGCCGGCTCTTCCGGTAGCTACTCTGTTATTCCTTATCCTATAAAGAATTAGCTTTTTCCCCAGGGAGGATTCGAACCCCCACAAGCAGATCCAGAGTCTGCTGTGCTACCATTACACAACCGGGGAATAACGGAAACACTCTAGCATTTTTGCGGAAAATTGTCAATGATACTGCAATATGGCGGGAGACAGGACGCTGAACCAGCTGGTTTCTGAACTGACGCTGGAAGAACGGAAAAACCTTCTGGAAAAACTCAAGTCCCAGTCCAATCTGTCCAATGACCCCCTGTACGAAGCCCCAAAAGAGGCCGCCGCCGTCCAGTTTGACGAACAGTATACTAAACTGCCCTGGTATTACCGCGTTTTTTATCTGGTGTTGAGCTTTTTCAAGAGCAAGCCCCCTCAAAAACTTTTTGAAGACAGCCAGGTGGGCAGGTTGGGCCGGGAAATCGAGGAGCATTTTCCGGGACAGTACAACTACCAGCGGGCCTACCTTCTTTCGGGGTTTTATCAGACCCTCATGGAACTAAAAGAGGGGGCCCGGTTTTTCTTTACCACGCTGGATGCCAGCATTGGCCGGGACAAGGGCGCCTTTTACGCTTTCCTCGGTTCCCTCGAACTGGGGGATGTTCACCGCCGCCTCCAGACCGAAACGGATCCCGGTAAAATCGCTGAAATCCATCCTTCCACAGCGGAGGCCGAACTCCGCCAGATGGCGTTCCGGGCCATGGAAGACGCCTTTGCGGCCATTACCGAAGAACAACGGAACGCCATGTACCACAACGCCCGGTCCCTCCACTGCCTCAGGGAGCTGTCTTCTTTCCTCTACGACCGGATTCTTATGGCCTTTGGCACTGAGTCCGCCATTTCCGGCCAGGTCTGCTCCATTAACGTGGTTCGGGAACTGCTCACGGATCTGAACAACATCCTGTTTTCCCTGAACCACCCGCCGCCCCTTCCGCTGCTGGAATCCCTCTTTGTGTTTCTGCTCCAGGACAAGACGGGGGAACAAGGCTTCGACATGGACCGGGAAATGCGGAGCCTCCTGGTCAAGGCGGAAAACGCGTTGGCCACGATCCGCACCTTTAATATCCGCGTCCCCCTGACCCTGATGCTCCGTTGCGCCAGCCGGGATATGTCCCTGTCGCCGCAGGCCGTCAGCGGCGGGGAGGACTGGTTTTTAATGTACCGGGAATACTGGAAACGGCATATTGATCTGGAATTTGCCGAATACACGCGCCTGCGCCGCCATCAGGAACTGGTGAACTCCTTTCGCTATTTTCTCAAGGGCGCCAACCTGAAAGTGCTGGACAACGTGGTATCCGAAACCAGTCCCAACGGCCTGCCCATTCCCGAGGCCATGAGCCTTTCATTCCTGCTGACCTTTTATTCGGCGGTTTTTATGGGGGAGATCAACAAAACCCTCAGACCCATTCTGATTGACGGCGAATTTTACAAACGGGAAAACCGCACCGAATTTACGGAGAGCTACAACGACCTCATCAAGCTGGAGGGCGATATCAGAAAATTCGAACTAAATATTTCACCCGCCGGGGATTTTGGCAAACGCTATGCGCTGGCAAAACAGGATATGTCTTCCCTGCAGGTAAAACGGCGGAAGATTCAACTGGCTTTACAGGACGCCTCCGGCGAGGCGAAAAGAATTATCGACAGCGTCCGCCGGGCCGCCCAGAGCATGATCAATATTTTAAACGGCATTCTGGGGAAAGAACCGGGGGGAAGATACGATGCGCTGGGAAACCTGGGCCAGCTTTCGGGAAAGGGAAGCGCTTTTACCACCGGGATCGCCGATGCAATCCAGAAATTTCAAAAAACACTCCAAATTATGAACGACATCGATGTTATGGAAAGCGGGAGAAATTAATGTACGACTATAAAGAAGTCTGGAGGAACCGGATCGCCTGCGCCCTGAACCGGGTGATGCGGGACGCGGGCCTTGAGGGAACCGTGGAGCCCTCCGGCGTGGTGGCGGAGATACCCCCCAGGCCGGAACTGGGCGACCTGGGGTTCCCCATGTTCAGCTTTGCCAAAGCGCTTCGGCAGGGCCCGCCCCGGATAGCCCAGGCGGTGGCCGCGGTACTGGACGCCGAAGGCGCTTCAGCGGCGGCGGGCGGCACGTATGCCGCGGAGGGCCCCTACGTAAATGTGCGCCTCCACCGGGGGGAAGCCGCCGCCGCCATCCTCGCCGCGGCGCTCGTCCATAAAGCCGCCGTTTCCGCCGGGGATTTTCCCTTCGGACGGCCCGGAACTTTGGCGGGCCGGCGGATCATGGTGGAATTTTCCAGCCCCAACACCAACAAGCCCCTCCACCTGGGCCACCTCCGCAACGACGCGCTGGGGGAAAGCATCGCCCGGATCCTCCGGGCCTGCGGCGCGGAGATCCGCAAGGTCTGCATCATCAACGACCGGGGAATCCACATCTGTAAATCCATGCTGGCTTACCGGGAACAGGGGGAGGGAAAGACCCCCGAATCGGAGCAGGTCAAAAGCGACCGTTTTGTGGGGGACTGGTACGTGGCCTTCAACCGGGGGCTCAAGACCGAGGCGGAAGAACTGGTAAAAACGGGGGGCCTCAAGCCGGAAGAAGCCGAGGCCCGGGCCCCCTGCATGGAACGGGCCCAGGAACTGCTCCGCCAATGGGAAGCGGGGGACGCCGAAACCACGGCCCTCTGGAAACAGATGAACGCCTGGGCCGTAGCGGGGATGAAGGAAACCTACCGCCGCACCGGGGTCTCCTTTGATCAGTATTATTATGAAAGCCAAACCTACCTCCTGGGGAAAGATGAAGTCCTCAAGGGGCTGGCGCAGGGCCTTTTTGTCCGGGAGGCCGATGGCGCGGTTACCATAGACCTGGGCGCGGAAAACCTCGACAAAAAAATCCTCCTCCGCAAAGACGGCACCTCCATTTACATTACCCAGGATATCGGCACCGCCATTTTCCGCCACCGGGACTGGCCCTTTGACCGGCTCATCTACGTGGTGGGTTCGGAGCAGCAGTACCATTTCAGGGTTCTCTTCACTATCCTCGAAAAGCTGGGCTTTGCATGGGCCAAAAACCTCTACCACCTTTCCTACGGCATGGTGAATCTCCCGGAAGGGAAGATGAAAAGCCGGGAGGGCACCGTGGTGGATGCCGACGACCTCATCGACAGCCTTCGGGACATGGCCCTGGCGGAGATCCGGGAAAAGGAGCGGGAGGTGGTGGTGGGAGACCCCGCGGCGGTGGCGGAAAAAATCGCCCTGGGAGCCCTTCATTACTACCTTTTACAGGCCAATCCCGCCAAAGATATGCTCTTTGACCCCAAAGAATCCCTTTCGTTCAACGGCAACACCGGCCCCTACCTCCAGTACATGGGAGCCCGGCTCTCGGCCCTGCTCCGCAAAGCGGCTTTTCAGGATAAAGCCCAGGTAGAAGCGGAACCCGCGAATCCTGGCCTCCTGACCGGCGACCCGGAGTGGGAGGTACTCAAAAGCCTGGCCGCCTACCCCGAAGCCGTAGCCGCCGCCGCCGAAGGGCTCGATCCCTCGTTTTTGGCCGCCTACCTCTACGGACTTTCCCGGGCTTTCAGCCGTTTTTACCACGACTGCCCCATTTTGAGTGCAACAGAACCGGGTCTGGCGGCGGCCCGCCTTTACCTGTGCCGGGGAGTCCTGGCGGTTCTGCGGGACGCCCTGGATCTTATCTGCGTACCCTTTCTGGAGACGATGTAGGGGAAGAGGGTATATCCATCATCCCTTCGGTCAGGTCATCACGGTCGGCGCGGACAACCCGGTACTATACGAGCTTTTCCATCGCGCTTTTAAAATTCTCCACCACCTGTTCCACATCGGGGCTGGCGTCCACCTCGACAAGGATGCCCAGGTTCCGGTAAAAGGCAGTGAGGGGGGCGGTTTGTTCCCGGTAGACCTCCAGCCGTTTTTGGATCGCCCCGGGCTGGTCGTCGTCCCGGATATAGACTTCGCCGCCGCAGGAGTCACAGATTCCTTCCCGCCGGGACCGGTTAAAAACCTGGTGGTAGTTGGTTCCGCATTGGCGGCAGACCCGGCGGCCCCCCAGCCGTTCCCGCACCGCCGAATCGGGGAGGTCGAAATTTACCGCCCGGTCTACCGGAGAAAAGGCCGCCAGCGCCTCCGCCTGGGGAATGGTCCGGGGGAAGCCGTCCAAGATATACCCCCCCTGGGCATCGGCCTGGGCGAGCCGGTCCTTTACCAGTTCTATGGTCGTTTCATCGTCCACAAGCTTCCCCGCATCGATGATGGCTTTGACTTTGAGCCCCAGGGGGCTTTTGGCCGCCATGGCGGACCGGAATATAGCCCCGGTGCTGATATGGGGAACCTTGAGGAACTCCACCGCTTTGGCGGCCAGCGTGCCTTTGCCCGCGCCGGGGGGACCGAGAAAAATAAGCTTCATTTATATGCTCCTCGTAAATCCATGGGATTTGTGTCTTCAAACCCTACTTTACCCGGCAGGTTTAGCCTAGCCCCACATCAAGAGCCATCATCACGGCAAAGCCGATCATCAGTCCCACTGTCGCGATATGATCATTCCCCTCCTGGCGGGATTCAGGAATAACCTCTTCGGCCACCACAAAAATCATGGCGCCGGCGGCAAAGGACAGCGCATAGGACAGGACGGGCTGGATATAAAAAACCAGCGCCGCTCCCAGAACTCCCGCCACCGGTTCCACCAGTCCCGAAAGCTGGCCGTACCAGAAACTTTTCCTCCGGCTCATGCCGTCCCGTCGGAGGGGGATGGACACCGCAGCTCCTTCGGGAAAATTCTGCAGCCCGATCCCCAGGGCCAGGGCAAAGGCCCCCGCCAGACCCCCGCCGGGAATGCCCGCCGCCGCCGCGCCGAAAGTTACGCCCACCGCCAATCCTTCGGGAATATTGTGGAGAGTGATGGCCAGAACCAGGAGAACCGATCTGCCCCAGTTGGTCTTAATCCCCTCCGCCGCCGGAGCTTCAATATGGAGGTGGGGGAGGATACGGTCCACCAGCCGGAGAAACAGGCCCCCGGCAAGAAATCCGGCAACCGCAGGGAACCATCCGGGGACACCGCTTGTTTCAGCGGCGGCTTCCGCCATTTCGATACTGGGAGCCAGGAGGGACCAAAAGCTGGCGGCGATCATGACTCCCCCGGCGAATCCAAGCATCCCGTCCAGAACTTTCCGGTTGATGCTTTTGAAGAAAAAAACGGTTCCCGCGCCCAGGGCGGTAAGGCCATAGGTAAACAGGGTCGCCAACAGAGCCTGAACAATCACGTGTTGAGTCTGAAACCACTCCATAACAAGCATCAAAACACATCCGCAATCACGGGTCAAGTTCACCGTTTTTGCCGTGCCATGGATGCCCGCGGCACGGATGCCGCTGTTTCCAGGCTTTAGGTTGGAGTTGCTTCGCAACTCCATACCCGCAATCCGGCACGGATGCCGGATTGCGGGCACGGCCCCTTTTGGCTATACTGGCCCATATCATGGAGGATTGGTGGGCGCATCGACCGAATGGCGGGACATCACGTATGAAACAACCTTTGAGGGAGAAATTCGGGGCCTCCTGCGCCGCCGGGAATCAGATCCCCGTTGTACGGTTGAAGAACTGGAAGGAACCCTCCGGCACCTATACATCCTGGACGGCGCTGCCGGATGCGGACGGGGCGATTTACAGGACACCGTGATGGCCGCCACCATCGCCGCCTATGAGCATTTTATCGCCCGCTGGAAGGCCGAAACATCCGCAACAGAATGACCGGCGGGGCTCAACGAGGCTGCCGGAAAGACCCCGCTTTATTCCCGCCGCTGCTCTATGGCCGCCGCTGCTTCGGCGGCGTTTTTTTCACCGGAAAAAAGAGCGGCCAGTTCCTCCCGGACGACGGCTTCCAGATCGGCGGTTCCGGAAAAAAGCCGGATATCGGAGATCGGTTCCGCGGCTTCGTAAATATCCCAGGCCCTGGAATAAAAGGGGTCTTCCAGGATGTAGGGGCCGGGGCTGTTACCGCCGCCCGGTACGGCCTCCGCCTGGGCCGCCAGCAGGGGGCTTTTTTCCATCAAAAAGGTAAGGAAGGTCCAGGCTTCGCCGGTCTTTTTGCAGGAGCCGGATATGGCGGCGTACCAGCGGCTGGGGTTGATGACGGTTCTCCCCGGCTGATCTCCGGGGCCGGGGATTAAGGTAACGCCAAAGGCCGCGTCCCCCATCCGCTTCCGCAAAACGGGAATATCCGCCGCGGGGCCAATCATCATGGCAATTTTTCCCTCGGCAAATTCCCCGGTCTTTTCCGCCCCGGTTTTTTCAAAAACTCCCGGTGAAAGGAGGCCTCCGGCATATAGGCGCCGCAAAAATTCCAGCGTCTCCGTTACGGGCCGGGATGAAAAATCCGCCCTGCCGTCCCGGATCAGCGGGGAACCGGCGGCCCAGATCCAGGAAAAGACATCCCGGCGGACGCTCAGGGGTTCGGCGGGGCTTAGAGCCAGCGCCGCGCCGAAGGTTTTGCCGCCCCCCTCCGCAGCTACAGCCTGGGCGCAGGCGAGGAATTCGGCCCGGGTTCCCGGCGGACGGTCGAAACCCGCGGCTTTCAGCATTTCAACATGGTAAAACAGCAGATCCATAAACGAGACCAGCGGCACAACCCGCTGATCCGGTTCCGCGCCGCTTTCCATATAGGGATCCAGGGGGGCAAGCAGGTCGTCCCGCAGAAAAACGCCGAGCTGTCTTTCGTCAAAAATAACGATGTCGGCGGAAAGATTTATCCGGGCGGATTCTTCCGGCCCGGCGGCACGCCTCCGGTCCAGCCGGATTCGGACACCGGGGTTCTGCGCCTCAAATTCCCGGATCAGGGAAACGAGCGTCCCCCGGTCCAGCCGGTCTCCCAAAAAGTGGGTGAAGGTCAGCGCCGCTTTCCGCCCTGCGCCGCCGCCGCTGATCAAAAAACCAAAAAACGCAAAGACCCCCAAAACGATGAGGGCCAAGGCAAAAAGGCGGCGATCGAATTTTTTTATATCCATGAAAAAGACCTCCCGGCTTGCCGAACACGTCAAAATTCGGGTACACCTATGATATGTTTGGTTTTTTGAAACGGTTTTTCTTTTCCCTGCGGAAAAAAAAACGCCCGGAACCTTCTCCCGGTGAAACGGTCGAAGAATTGTGGAACGCGGATTTTTCAAAACCAAACCGGGCCCGTTTTGACATTAAATCAGAAACTTCTTACGATGCCTACCTGCACCACCGGAATCTGGCGCTGGGCCTGAAAAAAACCAACTGCCTTGCCTGGGTGGAGGCCCCGGAATGCCGGTACCAGGATCAGGTGATCAAGGCCCGGTTCCGTCTGGAAAGTGGAGGGGGCTACGCCGCGGCGGGCGTGCTGTTCCGCATGGCGGACGAGGGAACCTGCTACCTGGTGCTTGCGTCCAGCAAATCTTTTTTCCGGCTGGACGTGGTGCGGAACACTATACCTTTCCCCCTGATCGGCTGGACCGAGATCCCCGCCCCTCCGCCGGAAGCCGGAGCCTCCTTCCCCCAGACGGCCTTTCCCGCCGGCGCCCTGGAGCTGACGGTAATCGCCTTTGGCCGCCGCCTGATCCTGCTGTTCAACGGCCTTTGGGCCGCCGAAATCAGCGACACCTCCATTTCCTCCGGCAGCGCGGGTTTTGCTGCGGCATCCTACGAGACCGGCGGGACGGAGGCTCCGGCTTCCGGCTATGCGGTCCGGGCTGTTCTGGAAAGCTTTTCCGTGGACTCCCGGATTTCCCCGGTGCAGGAACTATACGATTACTGGAAGGAAGCCGCCGTTCCGGCGGAAAGCCGCTTCCGGCTGGCGGAAACATTTGCCGCCATGGGGGAGCCGGGGCCAGCGCTGATCCAGTTGAAAAAATCCTGGGAGGGACGGCCCGCCGGCCCGGCGGGTCCCGGCCGGAGCGGGCGGGAGCTTCTTTTGGCGGCCCGGCTGGCCCTGCGGCTGGAACTCTATGGGGAGGCGGAAGAATATGCCGCCGCCTGCCGCGGGCAGGGCTGGGAAAACCCGGAAGGGAAAGCGGCTCTTACCGAGGGGGCAAAAATTCTCTACGCGGCGGAAAAATTTTCCGAACTCCGGCAGTACGCGGAAGAAGCCCTCGGCGTAGAGGATGCCGATCCGGTTCTCCACACCCTGCTGGGCCACGCCTGCTGGACGCTGGGGGAACATGACCGGGCCGCCGCCGCCTATGACCGGGCCTTTGAACTGGACGGGGAAAACGGCCTTCTGGCAAAAAACGCCGCCAATGTGTACGAGATGTCGGGCCGCCGGGACGAGGCGTTAAAACGTTATCTTGAAGCGGGCCGGATTTTTCTCAACCAGGAAAATTACCCGGATCTGGGGCTGCTGACGCCCAAGCTCCTTTCGCTGGGGGCGGACAACTGGGAGGCCCGGGCGCTGGCGGGCAAGTGGGCCTACGGCATCGAAGACTGGGCTATGGCGGAGGCGGAATTTCTCCGGGCCGAAGAACTCCGCCGCGCCCAAAAACCCCGGCCAGCCATAGATCCGGCAGTCAGCTTCCTCCGGGGCCTGCTCCTGATCCGGGCAGGGAAGCGAAGCGAAGCTCTCCCCCTGCTGGAAGAAGCCGCCCGCTTCGCCCCGGATTTTGGCCTCTTTCAGCTCCGGCTGGCGGAAAACCGCTACCTCCTTTCCGCGGATCCGAAAGACCCCCGGCTTTCCATGGATCTTGAAGCGGCCCTCAGGCTTATGCCCGATGACGGCTGGGTTCACAATTTCGCCGCCCAGATAGATCTGGCCCGGGGCGATCTGGACCGGGCCGCGGAACATCTGGAACGGGCCGCCGTCGCGCTGGGAGAGATTCCGGCCATCCGGGTAAACCGGGGGGTTCTCTGTTACCTCCGGGGTTCTCTGGAGGAGGCCCTGCACATTCTTGAGGCTGGCGGAAACGGGGACGCCGAAGGTCTTTTGGCCAACTGCGCGGGGAATCTGCTGGTCCGGGCCGGGGATTACGAGCGGGCGGAGGAATACTACCGGAAGGCGCTGAATGGATCCCCGGACCACCTGGAATACCTGGTCAACCGGGCTTCCTGTCTTATACAGATGGAGTACTACGGTCAGGCCGATGAACTTTTGGCACAGGCCCACAGCCAGGCTCCCTCTCCGAAAATTCTGGAACTGATTAGCTATGTGGCCGCAAAAAAAGGCGAATTCGCCCGGGCCGAGTCCGCATCACTGGCGGCGCTGGAAATGGACGGGAAACACGTTCCGTCCCTCCTCTCGCTGGGCTGGCTCTACTGTTCCGCGGGCCGCTGGGACGAGGCGGCGGGCCTTATCCGCCGTTTGGAAGCGCTGGCGCCGGCGGGGGATGCCGCCGGGGGGCTCCGGGATCTGCAAAAGCGGCTGGAAGAAGGAACCACCCGGCTGATCGGCTGCGCCGTCTGCGAACGGAACTGGCGGGTTCCCCGGAATCCGCCCCCGTCTCCGGCGATCCGGCTCTACGCCATGCCTCCGGATGATTTTCCCGCCGGGATCTGCGCCGGGTGCGGCAGCGCGTATTGCATTGGCTGTGCCAAGGAACATCTGGATGAAAACGGGCGGTTCCTCTGCCCCCAATGCGGGAAGCCCCTCAAACTCATGGACGAGGGCCTGAAAAAAATAGTCGCCGATTGGGCGGCGTCAACGCTCCCCGAAACAGCGGACTGAAGTCCGTGGATTGAAAGCCCGCAGACTAAGCCGCGGCTAAAGTCCGGCGAGGCCCGCAATTTCCCCGGCGATTTCCTCCGGAGATTTCCCGTCCCCCGCCACGGTAAAACGGGCCCGCTCCCGGTACGCCGCCGCCCGCCGCTCGTGGAGGGCCTGGTGGGTTTCCTGCGGGTCTCCGGTATTGAGAAACGGGGGGAGCCCCTCCGTTCCCGCGGCAGCGGCGATCCGCTCCCAGGCTGTTCCGGCGGATATTTCGATATACACCCCACAGGCCGCCCCGGCGCGTTCCGCCTGTTCCAGCAGGGCCAGGGCTTCGGGGTTGTCGATAAGGCCCCCGCCCGCGGCGACAATTCGGGGGCCCGGCCCGGCCCCCTCCCCCAGCAGGCGGCCCAGCGCTTCGGCTTCAGCCTTCCTGAAAACGCCGGGGCCCTCCCGGTAAAGCGTCCGGGGACTTTTCCCGGTTTGCGTCTGGATAGAGGCATCCAGATCGGTGAAGACCCCGGAGACCAGGGCCGCCAGCGCCCTGCCGGCGCTGGTTTTTCCCGAATGTTTCGGCCCGGTCAGGATGATGATGCCCATGGCTTTTACCCTAGCGGAATATCTGGTATTATACTATGGCAATGAGCGGCCTTCCCGTACTGTTTTTTCTGATTCTGGCTTCCGCCCTGCCGGTCTTTCCGGTACTCCTCTGGTACCGGCTGTCCCGCTTTCCCCTTTCCCCGGCCCACTGTTCCTTCGCCCTTCTGTCCGGAGCGGCGGCCCTGTTTCCGGCCCTGCTTTTGCAGCGGCTCGTTTCCGGCATCGTGGACGCGCACCCCGGCATCTGGAATCCCGCCGCCGATATTTTTATCCGCATCGCCTTTACCGAAGAAGCAGGCCGCCTGCTGACCCTGCTGATCCTTTTTTTGTTTTCCGGCGATCTGAAACGGCCGGTCCTCCGAAACCCCGATACCGGGGAAGCGAGCGATCCGTCCCGGGCTGCGGGCCTGACCGCCCGGGGAGCCGCCCTCGGCCTGCTGGCGGGCCTTGGTTTTGCCATGCTTGAAAGCGCCGCCTATGGCGCGGTGGATTTCCGCGCCACCTTGTACCGGGCCTTTACCGCCGCGCCCCTTCATGCCGCCTGCGGCGCCCGGATCGGCTCCGCCCTGCTCCTTTTTGGAATCCAGCCCCGCCGCCCGGTGTTCCGCTTTTTTTCCGCGGTGGTGATCCACGGGGTCTACGATTTTATGATCATCCGCCCCGGCATTTCCTCCCTGCTGGCGATCCTTATCGCCCTGTTCGCCCTGGCTTCCTCGGCGCTGGAAATCCGCAGCGGCATGAAGTTGAGGAGCGGGCCTCAGTAATAACTGATCCGGTAATCGCCCAGAAGACGGAAGCCGAGGTTTTGGTAAACCGCACGGGCGGCGGCGTTTTTCTTTTTTACAAAGAGCGTGATCCCCCAGCCGCCGGAGATGAGGGGGCGGATAAATTCCGCAGTCATCCGGCGGGCGATCCCCAAACCCCGGTAATCGGGGTGGACATAGACGCCGCCGATTTGGCAGCGGGTGAAAGACCGGGCGCTGGTGTTGATCTTCCCCACCGGACGGCCTTCCATCTCGGCGCTAAGGATCAGTTCCTCCTTCAAAATACGCTGAAGGTTCAGGCGGCAGGCGGCGGGGTTAAAGACTCCCCCTTTGGGAATGATCTCTTCCTTTTCATACGCCGCCTGTAGTTCAAACAGGGCCCCGGCGTCCATCACATCAGGCCGCCTGAGGATCAGACCCGGCGGGCCGCATCGGAAGCCGCCTGCCGCCGGTTCCGCATCCAGTGTCATAAGGTCGTAATCAATAATGTCCACCGCGGAGAATCCCATTTCGGCAAGAGCCGCTTCGACGGCCAAGGCTTCGTTCCGGCAGCCCTGAACCGCGTGAAAACGGACCCCCCGGAAATGGCGGCGGATAAAACAGGAAAGGGGAATATCCGTCCGGCCCCCGAATACGGGAAACAAGGTCCGCCGGGAATAGAGCAGCAGGGCAGAGGCCACCCCGTCCCGGTTCCGCAAGAGCCAGACCTGATCTTTCCCGGAACCGGGTTTGAGGAATCTGCTGCAGGCGCCGACACACCAGGGCTCCACGCGGCGAAGAAAAGGCTCCGGCTCCGCGGCCTCCCGCTTTTTCATTTTCCGCCAGCGCGGAGGTTTCGGGGGCCCGTTCCCCGGAGGCCGGGGCTTAAACACCGCCCGCCTCAGTCATAGGGAAGCCGGCCCGCTGCGGGAATTCTCCCTCGTAGGATGGAAAATCCGGCGGTAAAGGATTCCCCGGCGTAACTATACAACGCCAGCGCCCCGTCTACCCAGGAGAGCCCTTCGAGGTATACGGGGTTCAACACCGAAAAAACCACGACCCGTTTTTTCAGGGGCTCAAGCCGCCGCAGAAAGACCAGATCCGCCGCATCGGAAAGACAGAAGATCACGGTGTCCGCTTCTTGAGCCCGGAGGGCCAATTCGGCGGCTCCCCGGAATTCCGAATAGCGGTAGGCCTCCGCCGCCGGATAAGCCGCCCTTCCGGCATTGAAAAAATCTTCGTACCGGCCTGCCAGCAGCACCCGCCTCGCCGTCTCCGGCTCCAGCGGAAACAGCGCCGGGCGGCCCGTCTCCGCGGCTTCTCCCTTTACCACCGTAACGCTCCGGGCCGCCAGATCGAGGAAGAACCGGGCCCCTTCAGGGTCCGGTATCCCCGCCGCTACGCTGGCCAGATCCGGTATATAGGGCGCTTTGGCGTTCCCCCGAAGGCAGGCGATTTTGGCCTCCAGCGTCCGGCGGGCCGCATCCCGCACCCGGTTCCGAAAGGCCGGATCATCCTTCATGGCACGGAGCAGGACGGTCCAGACCGGATCGGAGAGGTTCGGGGTTTTGGAAAGCATGATAATGTCGTTCCCCGCCAGCAGGGCCGCCTTTGCCGCAGCGGAAAGGCTCCCCGCCCAGGCGGTGGCCCCGTTCATCATCAGATCATCGGTAATAATGAGTCCCCGGTAGCCGATTTTGTTCCGCAGCACTTCTTCCAGAAACCAGCGCGAAAGGGAGGCCGGCGTTGAGGCCGCGGGAGTATTGGGAAAGGCAAGATGGCCGCTCATTACCGCGGGCAGCCCTTCGGCAGCCAGCATCCGGTAGGGAACCAGTTCCCGGTTCCAGAGGGTCACAAAAGTTTCGGCGATCCGGGGAAGAACCCCGTGGGAATCCAGTTCCGTGTCCCCATGGCCGGGGTAATGTTTGGCCGTGGGAATGATCCCCGCGGCCAGTTGGCCCTTCATAAAGGCGGCCCCCAGAATCCCCGTTTTGACCGGATCGCTTCCAAAAGCCCGGGGGCCGATAAGTTCCGAATTCCGGTTGGTAAAAAGATCCACCGTGGGGGCAAAATTCATGTTGATCCCCAAAAGGGCCAGCTCTCGGCCAATGTAATAGCCCGAAAGATAGGCGTCCCGGGGATAGCCGGACGCGCCGATGGCCATATTCCCCGGCGTTTCACTGGTGTTCCCCTTCACATGGCGGATCCAGCCCCCCTCCTGATCGGTGGCCACAAACAGGGGAATCTGAAAGGCCCCTTTGAGGCTTTCCCGTTGAAGGGAACCCACGGTCTCCGCCAGCAGCCGGGTGTCTCCGGTGTTCCATCCGAAAATTTTCACCCCGCCGATGTTCCGTTCCCGGATCCAGTCCAAAATTTGGGGTGAGGGCTCCGCGCCAACCCAGCCGAGCATGAAAGTCTGGGCCAGGGCCTGTTCATCGCTCATGGCCTCCACCAGCGCCGCCGCCAGTTCCTCCGGGCCGCCGGGATCGCCGAAGCTCAGGGGGCACAGTGGAGCCGGGGAAACCAGCAGAAGCAGAACCACGGCCATGGCGGGAAAAGATCGATAGCGCCGATTAATGGCGTTCATGTTTTTCAAAAGGGTTTAACCACAGCCATTGGTTCAAAGCGAATCAAGGTATTCCGCGGCCTTGTGGGCCGCCACGGCTCCTTCCCCGGCGGCTACCACCACCTGCCGGAAGGGGCTGGAGCGGACATCCCCGGCGGCAAAGAGCCCCGGCACGGAAGTCGCCATGTTCTGATCGGTACGAATATAGCCGTTGGCGTCAAATTCAAGACCCCCCAGACCGGCAAGGGCCGCAGTTTGGGGGACGATGCCGGTAAAAACAAACACCGCCTCCGCATCGTCCTCGTACTGTTCCCGGCTGTCTGTTTTTTCCAGCCTTACCGATTTTACTTTCGCCTCCCCCCGGATCTCCTTCATAATGGTATTGAACCGTACCTCAATATGGGGATTTTTGAGCGTCCGTTCCGCCAGCGCTTTTTGGGCCCGGAACTGATCCCGCCGGTGGATCAGCACCACGCGAGGGGACAGCCGGGAAAGGTAACACGCCTCGTCGCAGGCCGCGTCCCCTCCGCCGACCACAAAGATTTTTTTCCCCCTGAAAAAGGGGCCGTCGCAGGTGGCGCAATACGAAACCCCCCGGCCTGAAAATTCCTCTTCCCCGGGAATCTCCAGTTTGCGGTGTTGGGCTCCGGCGGCGCAAATTACCGCCCCAGCCTGCAAAGTCCGGCCATCGGCCAGTTCCAGGCTGAACCGGCCCCCCTCTTTGCGAAGGCCCGTTACCGAGCCGGAACAGAAGGCCGCCCCAAAGGACTCCGCCTGCCGGTGCATATCCTGGGCAAAATCATAGCCCGATTTGGGCCCCGGCCCGCCTTCGATCCCCACGTTGCCGGGGTAATTTTCAAGCACATCGATATTCAGAACCTGCCCGCCGGGGGCAAGCTGTTCAATTACCAAAACCGAAAGGTTCGCCCGGGCCCCGTACTGGGCCGCGGTGAGCCCCGCCGGTCCCGCCCCGATGATCAACAAATCCGCTGTTTTTTCCGTCATGGATGTTCTCCTATTATGTTATGGTATATATTATACTTAATTGTGAAAAAACTGATAAGCCTGCCGTTCATGGCGCTGCTGGGGGCCGCGCTTCCGGCTCAGAATCAGGCCGTCTTTCCCTCCCTGGAACCGGACAGCCGAGCCGAAGCCTATGCCCGCCGTGGCGCGGGGGGCTATTCGTGGGAAGACCTGGCGGAGATCAGCCTCTGGGCCTCCATTACTGAAGGCGGACCGTCCGCGCCGGCGGTACATACGGGAACCGGCTCCGCCGGATCTGCCGACGGGGAAGCGCTGATGGCCCGTCTGCGGGACGCGGTGCGGGAACTGCGGAATTCCCCGGAACTCCCCCAGGGTCTCCGTGAACGAGGGGAATATATTCTCGGCTGGATGCACCGTAAATTTCTCAAAACCTATTCGCTGCAACAGACCCGGCTGGACGCCCTCCTTACCGGGGGCCGCTACAACTGCGTTTCCTCGGCGGTTCTGTATCTTGTGCTGGGAACCGCCTCGGGGCTGGAAATCCGGGGGGTGATGACCAAAGATCATGCCTTTGCGGCAGTCAGGGCCGGGGATGAATGGATTGACGTGGAGACCACCAACCCCTACGGCTTTGATCCGGGGAACAGGAAGGAATTCCAGGATCAGTTCGGCAGGGTTACGGGCTTTGCCTACGTGCCCTCGGGAAATTACCGCGACCGGGCCGTCATCGGGGCGGTAGAGCTGATCTCCCTGATCTTCTCCAACCGGATAGCGGAACTGGAGCGGCGGGGCCGCTTTGCCGAAGCGGTTCCCCTGGCGATCAGCCGGGGGGGACTCCTTTTGGGCGGCGGGGAAAAACGGCCCGCGCCGGGTGGCGGGACTCTTTCCGGCGGAGCTGCCGAAGTCGGGGAAACACCCCCTTTTTTTGAGGATCCCCGGCGGGACGTATTGAACCGGATTTTCAACTTTGGCGCTTCCCTGCTCCAGGGGGGCAAAGAGGACGAGGCCCTCCGCTGGGCGGCTCTGGCGGCCCCCCGCTACCCTGACGGGGAACGGTGGCAGGAATATATACTGGCCGCGGCCAACAACCGGATGATCCGGCAGATCAGAGGGGGGCGCTTTGCCGAAGCCAGAGACAGACTGAATCTGCTGGCCCCGGATTTGAACGCCGCCAATTTTACCCGGCTGGACATGGCGCTTACCAATGCGGAACTGACGGACGGGGCCGCCAAAATCAAAACCACCGGGGACGCGGAGGCGGTTATCGCCGCCATAGACCGGGCCGAAGGGCGGCGGCTTTTACCCGCCGGCCGGGCCGGGGAACTGCGGCTCTTTGCTGTGGAAAAAGGCGCGGCCCTCCTCAGCGCCGGCAGGGACTGGGCCGGAGCCGCCGCCTGGCTTGAGAAAGCTATGGAACGGTACGGCCCCGGCCCCCGGCTTGAGCAAAACCTAAGAAACGCCCGGTCAAACCTGGCGGCGGATTACCACAACCGCTTTGCCGAAGCCTGGAACCGGCGGGACCGGGAAACCGCGCTACGGATTCTGGAAGAAGGGCTGGCGCTTTTTCCCGGCCACCAGCAGCTTCTGGCGGACAGGGCGGTGGTGGAGGGGCAGCGGCGAAATTAGGGGCACGAAAACCCCCGGGAACCCCTATGATTCCAGCCGGTGCTTGATGCGCGCTACGGCATACTGCGCCTTTGAAGCCATGTTAAGCAGGACCCCCTGCTTTTTCATCTCCACCAGGTAGCGGGCGTACAATTTGTCCGATACGGCAATATGGGTCAAAACCCAGTCCCGCAGATACCGGACAAAAATATTGGGGACGAATTTCTTCCCCTCCTGAAACGCCTGAACCTGCTGGAGAATTTCCTTCACAAAGTTTTCATGTTCCTTTTTGTGGGCCGTCAGGCCGGGGTAGTTAATCCGCTCCAGCAGCTTTTCTTCCGTGGTAAAGTGAAAGCGCACATAGTCTACGGCCTCATGGATGGTTTTCAAAAAATAGGCGTTCGCCGATTCATCTCCTTCAAGGCATCCCAGGTACAGCGTGTTGGTCATATCGATCAAGGTTTTATGTTGTTCATCAATGAGCGGGATGCCGATACGGTACCGGTCACCCCAGTGGATCAATTCGTTCTCTTTCATGTCAAACTCCTAGTAAATACGTATGTTTAATATATCATAAACCTACGGTTTCGATCAACACCCGCGCGGCAGAGTAGTTGCTTACGCAACATCAAGGGCGGGGTATGTACCCTTCGTTACGAATCAAGTGGTGAGACTTTCCCAAAACCCGGTTGGTTTTGGGAAAGAGTCAGTGTTATAATACTATTACTTTTCTTCCAAAGATGCCAGAGTTTTGGCCAGGGCCCGTTCCAGCATTTCCGGCGGGGGCGCCTGAATGTGGCCGTTTTTTTCCATGTCCTCCACCAGCGCCCGGGCGGCCCTGATGTCCGCCGCGGCCCTTTGGTACACCTCGTCCCGGGTCATGGCGATCCGGGCCACCCCTTCGCTGAGGGCCTGTTCCGCCACGTCCGCCGCCTCCTGGGCAAAGACCTCGGTTTCGTCCATGGCGGCCACAATATTGTCCGGGCTTATGCCCCGTTTTTCTGAAAATTCCGCGATAGAGCGGGCGCAGCGGATCGCCATGCCGTCGGTGATCTTCCTTGCCCGGACCAGCAGGGCGCCCTTGAGGATGCCGGGAAAGCAGACCGAATTGTTCACCTGATTGGGGAAGTCTCCCCGGCCCGTGGCGACGATAAAGGCCCCCTCCTCTTTGGCGGCGTAGGGCCAGATCTCCGGCACCGGGTTGGCGCAGGCAAATACGATGGCCCTGGGCGCCATGGACCGGACCCATTCCCGCTTCACCGTATCCGGGCCGGGGCGGGAAAGGGCGATCAACACATCCGCGCCCTTCATGGCCGCCTCAATAGACGCTGCTCGTCCGGGGTTGGTCCGCTCGCAGAGTTCCCATTTCCGGTAATTCCGGGGATCTTCCCGAATGTCCGTCCGGCCTGAATGGAGGCTCCCTTTGGAGTCAAACACGATCATCCCAGCGGGGTCTCCGCCGCCGGCAAGGATCAGCCGGGCGATAGTGGTGTTGGAAGCTCCGGCCCCCAGCAGCACGATCTTCGCCCCGCCGAGTTTTTTGCCCGCCAGTTTCAGGGCATTCAGAAGTCCCGCCAGGGTGATGCAGGCCGTCCCCTGGGCGTCGTCGTGCCAGACGGGGATCTCGCAGGCTTCCCGGAGTTCGTCCAGCACCCGGAAGCAGTTGGGCTGGCTGATGTCCTCCAGATTAACGGCCCCAAAGGAATGTTGGATCATTTTTACGAATTCAATAATTTTTTCCGGGCTGTTTTTTCCATCAGGCCCCCGGGAATCCACACAGAGGGCCACCGCGTCCAGGCCGCCCAGATACTTCATGATCAGGGCCTTTCCTTCCATAACCCCCAGACCGCCGGGGGGCGTACAATCCCCGTCCCCCAAAACCCTGGTGGAATCGGACACCACAGCCACAAGGTTCCCCCGGTTGGAAAGGGCGAAGGAGCTATCCCGGTCTTCCCGGATAGCGGTGGAGATTTTGGAAACTCCCGGCGTATACCACAGGTTAAACCAGTTAAGGCCGTAAACGCCGCATCTGGGTACGGTCTGCATCTTGCCGCCGTAAAAGCGGTGGGCCTCCAGGGAAAGGTTCTGGAAAAACAAAGTCTTCGCCCGGGCCCGCTGGTCTTCGGTAAAACCGGCGGGAAACAGGCTGTCCAGGTCTTTCAGGGCGGGATCGATTTTCATGGGGCTTCCCCGTGGTCAGACCGGGCGGCCATGACAGTGCTTGTATTTTTTTCCGCTGCCGCAGGGGCAGGGCTCGTTGCGGCCCACCTTGGGGGCCGAGCGGACTATGGTTTCCGGGGTGATATCCCCTTCGTCATAGAGCCAGCGGCCTTCCTGTTTTTTGAACCGGGCCCGCTCGTGGTGAATATCCCGAAGGCCGTCTCGTTCATAGGCAGCCTCGAATTCCACTATTCCTTCGGTGTCTGCGGGGCCGCCTTTTTCCACGGCGATAATTTTCAGGCCCAGCCACCGGGATTTTTCGCTCCAGTCCCGGGTCTGTTTCAGGTCAATGTCGCCGGCGCCCTTTCGGATGCAGGTGTCGATGATATAGTCCACCGCCTGCTCCGCATAGGCGCTGTAGCGGCTTCGCATCAAGGCTTCGGCGCTGGGGGGCTGGGACGCCCCGGTGATATAGGGCCCGCAACATTCGGCATAGCCGCGGCCTGAGCCGCAGGGACAGGGTTTCATGGCGCTCTCCTTTGGTTTACATTCAGGGCTTTCCCGGTTCCGCCAGGCTTATCCGTGCCGGGGGATTAATACCCCGGAACCCGCTTGCGCGGGGGAATTTCAGGGTGCGGCGGTCGACTGGTTTTCGAGCCAGCCGGTAAAGGCCGGAACCTCCGGGGGGATAAGCGCCGCCGCCGGGATCCGCTCCAGGGCCTTCGCCAGAACCGGCGGCAGGGGGACCGGGCCGGTCAGCGGTTCCACGGTTTCGGCGAATTTCGCCGGATGGGCGGTACAGAGAATACCCAGGGGGCCTGCGGGAAGCCGCCCCTCCCGGAAGAGCCGATCCGCGCCCTCCCAGCCAACCGCGCTGTGGGGGTCAAGAAAATAGCCCCAGCGATCATGAACCCGGGCAATGGCGCGCCGGGTTTCCTCATCAGAGACATAAACCCCCAGAATAATCCGCCGCATCTCCTCCAGCGAAAAATGGGCGGCCATCCGTTCAAAGTTGCTGGGGGCCCCCACGTCCATGGCGTTGGAAATAGTGGCCTGGGACAGCCGGGCCTCGTAGACGCCGCCGGCAAGGTAATCGGGGACGGTTTTGTTGATATTGGTGGCGGCGATAAACTGCCGGATAGGGGCCCCCATCTTCATGGCGTAGAGTCCCGCGGTCAGGTTCCCGAAATTGCCCGAGGGCACGCAGAAAACAGCGGGCTCCCCCCGGACCGGGCCAAAAGCCGCGCCGTCCGCCGCGCCGTCCGCCGGGCCGCCCCGAAGGGCCCCAGCGTCCCGAAAGGCCGCCGCGCTCCGGGGCGTGGCTTCGCCATCGGGGTCCCGGGCGCCCGCAAAGGCCCGCCCCGCGGCGGCGGCGTAGTACACCGCCTGGGGAATAAGCCGGGAAATATTGATCGAATTGGCGGATGAAAGGGCCATCCGCCGCCGCAAGCCCGCGTCCCCCAGGGCGGCCTTTACCAGCCGCTGGCAGTCGTCAAAACTGCCTTCCACCGCCAGGGCGGAAATATTCCCCCCCAGCCCGGCGATCTGCCGCTCCTGAAGGGGCGAAACCCGGCCCCGGGGGTAGAGAACCGTCACGAAAATTCCTTCCACCCCGAAAAAACCGTCCGCCACCGCCCCCCCGGTATCCCCCGAGGTAGCCACCAGAATCCGCAGGGGTTTGTCTTCCCCCCGGCGGAGGTATGAAAAGGCCCGGGCCATAAACCGGGCGCCGAAATCCTTAAAGGCCGCGGTAGGGCCGTGGAACAGCTCCAGCGCCATCCGGTCCCCCGCCGCAATCAGGGGCGCGGCAAAGGGATAGGCTGACCGGACCATATCCTCCAGCGCCGGGCCGGGAATCTCCCCCGCCACATAGGGCCGGATCGTCTCCAAAGCGACATCGCAAAAATCCATGTCCCCCAGGGAGGACAAAACCGCTTTCGGGTACCGGGGTATTTCTTCGGGAATAAAAAGCCCGCCGTCGGCGGCCAGGCCCCGAAGAGCCGCGGCGGCAAAATCCACCCCCTCCCCCCGGTTCCGGGTACTGAAATATCGCATGGGAGGAGTGTAACACAAAGGACCCTTTGCCGCCTACCGTTTTTCCTTAACTTTTTCCTTCTCCTTGGTGATCTTCGCCTCCAGCCGGTCCATCAATTTGTCGATGGCAGGATTCAAATCAAAATCATTTTCTTTCAGGTGAATGGAAAGGCCCCAGCGCAGATTTCCCGTTACCTCCGCTTCAAAATCCTTGCCCCTGGTCAGGGTAAACCGCAGATCAACAATCATGTTCTCCGCATTGTGAATCCGGGTCATCTTCCGGTCCAGATACTCCCGGGTCTCGTCATCCAGAGTAAAATGAACAGCCTTGATTTCAATATTCATTCGACACCTCCAAAAAAATGAACTCCTAAAACGCCCTAACGGGTGTATGATGATCCCAAATCCAGTTCGCGCCGGTACTTCGCCACCGTCCGCCGGGCCAGGGAAACCCCCCTGGCCGCCAGCAGCCCGGCGATCTGCTGATCCGAACAATGCCGGCCTTCGGCGGCGATCAATTCCCGGATCAGCTCCTTGACCCCCGCCTTGGAAAACCGGGATCCCGCAGATCCCGTGCCGCTGATTGAGTTGGAAAAAAAGTAACGAATCTCGAAGATACCCCATTCGGTCTGCATATACTTGCCGTTGGCGATCCGGGAAACCGTTGTTTCGTGGACCCCCAATTCTTTGGCAATGTCCCGCAGCGTCAGCGGGGTCAGCGCCCGGGGGCCCTTCATAAAAAAAGACCGCTGAAATTCCACAATCGCCCGGGCCACCCGCAGCAGCGTATGGTTCCGCTGGTTCACCGACTGGATAAACCAGCGGGCCTCCCGGATATTCTCCCGGACAAAATCCCGGGCCACCCCGCCGCCCCGTTTGGGCCCCTCGGCGATCTTCATAAAAAAAGGATTCAGCCCCAGCACCGGAATTTCCTCATCGTTCAGCCGGATCACAAAGTCCCCTTCTTTTTTAACAACCTGTATATCGGGAACCACAAACCGGACCTCCGCCGGGGCAAAGGACCTGCCGGGAAAGGGAGACAGTTCCCGGATCCGGTCAAAAAACAGGCGGGCCTCGCCTTCGGTGCGGCCCATCCTTCTCGCCGCCTCCGCAAACCTCCCCCGCTCCAGCAATTCCAGATGATCCAGCGCCCCCTCAATACCCTCAGGCGCATCGGGCAAAAGGCCAATCTGCACATTCAGGGATTCACGGTAATTGGCAGTACAGGTTCCCGCCGGATCCAGGGACTGAACCAGCCGCATCCCTTCGGCAATCCGTAGCGGAGCCGGGGATCCGCCGGGCAGCTCCCGAAAAAGCAGATCCACCGGTTCCTTGTGGAAACCGTCCTCGTCAAGATTCTGGATCAAGGTTTCAGAGATCAGCCGCAATGCATCATCCACCGGCTCCAGATGAAGCTGCCAGAGCAAATGCTCCTGCAAAGTCTCCGGCCTGGACAGAGCCCCCTCGATAAACCGCCGCTGTTCATCGGAAGCCTCGTCGCCCCCCCGGCGGACAAAACCCGGATCAGAGACCGGCTCAAAATAGTCGTCCTCTTCCTTTGCCGGCTTCACCGCCTCGTCAAGCGAAACCGTCGAATGATCCTCCAGCACCTCCAGCGCGGGATTCCGTTCAATTTCCTCTTCTATTTTTTCCCGCAGATCCACAACAGGAAGCTCCAGCAGCTTAATAGACTGGTATATCTGGGGACTCATTCTGAGCCGCTGTTCCTGGATGAAGGACGGTCGCTGCAACTGCACGGATCAAACTCCTTGTTTACCGGTCCTGTTATAGCATATTTCAACTATTGTTTCACCGGGGAAATTTGTCAAGGCAACAGGAAGGGGGGGCCGCTTTCCCCGCCTCATCCCCGGTGGAAAAATTTTTTTGGCCCCCCCTCCGGCCCAGCCCAGGGTCTGTGCCTACCCCCCAAACGCCGCTATGGTTGAACAGGCGCGCAACGCGCCGGGTGGCGTTCTCCGCCAAAATACGGTACAGTACCCACTATGGAAAATCTCCACCAGCCATTGGCCCGCTGGGGCCTCAACATACCGGAGATCCTGCTCCCCCGGCAGGGCGTCGATCTGGAAAAATGGGCGGTCATCGCCTGCGATCAGTTCACCCAGGACCGGGCCTACTGGGAAAAAGTCCGGCGGCAGGCAGGGGACGCCCCCTCCACCCTGAACCTGATCCTCCCGGAACTTTACCTCCAGGATCAGGATCGGGCGGCCCGGATCAACGCCATCCACCAGACCATGGCCGCGTACCTTCGGGACGGAACCTTTGCCCCGCCCCGGCAGGGCTGCGTGTACCTGGAGCGGAACACCCCCCGCCATACCGGCCGCCGGGGCCTGGTGATCGCCCTGGATCTGGACCAGTACGACTGGGCCCCCGCGGCCCGCCCGCTGATCCGGGCCACCGAAGGCGTTGTGCCCGGCCGTCTCCCCCCCCGGATGGAAGTCCGCCGGGGCGCGGCCCTGGAAAGTCCCCACATCCTTTTACTCATGGACGACAAAGCAGACAGGATTCTCCCCGCCCTGGGGGAACGGGCAAAACGGGCCGCTCCGGCCTACCAAAGTCCCCTGATGCTGGGGGGCGGGGATGTGTCCGGCTGGTTCCTCGACGATACGGCGGACTGGGCCTTTCTCGCCCAGGCTTTTGCGGCCCTGGCCCAGGAAAGCCAAAGCCGCCATGGAAGCGCCGGGGAGGCCCCCTTCCTCTTTGCCGTTGGGGACGGCAACCACTCCCTGGCCGCGGCCCGGGAAATCCGGAAGGAATACACAACAGCCCACGCCGGAGAGCCGGGCCTGATGAACCACCCCTGCCGCTATGCGCTGGTGGAAATTGAAAACCTCTACGACCCGGCGATTCAGTTTGAGCCGATCCACCGGGCGCTTTTCAACATCAGCCCGAAACATCTCCTGGCCCGGCTCTCCGCCCTCCCCGGCTTCTCCAGCCACCCCGTCGCAGACAGAGCCGCCCTGTCCCGGCTGACCGGCGACGCCGGGGCGTCCAACACCCGGCTGGGCCTTGTATCCGGGGAACGCTGCATCCTCGTGGAAACTTCCGCGCCGGGAACCGTGGGTCTCCAGCCTCTGTTGGACGAACTGGCTCAGGACCGCGGCGGGGAAGAGCCCCCGGCGATAGATTACATCCACGGCGAAGACGAAATTTTCCGCCTGGCCGCGGCCCCCGCCGCCCATACGGTGGGCATCCTCCTTCCCCCGGTCAAAAAAAGCCGCCTCTTTGAAACAGTAGCCCGCTCCGGCCCCCTGCCCCGAAAAAGTTTTTCCATGGGCGAAGCGGTCGAAAAACGCTACTACCTTGAATGCCGGCGGCTTTTGGAGGTATAATACGGGGGTGATGCGCGAAGGGCCTGCCCGCAGGTGGCGGCGGCGCAGGGTTCAATATCCAGGAACCCGTTTGCACAGTTATTTGGCCGGCGTGGTGGAATGGTAGACACGGCAGACTCAAAATCTGCTGTCCGCGAGGATGTAAGAGTTCAAGTCTCTTCGCCGGTATGAGTTAATTCCTTATCCTGTAACGAATTACGAAATTTTTATTTAAGAAGAAAAATCGAATTGCGTGGCATCGTGCTCTTATCGTGCTTTTATTTTTGGAGGATTGCCATGCCCCGATCTCAGAAACCGTTCTTTACACGTAAAAGGAACGACTCAAAGACCTTCCTGTTTTCGATTAATCCGGTTTCCGGGCTTCCCCGGAAGGTATGTCTTGACTGGCAGCGCCGCAGCTTCCAGGACTTCCCTGATGCCCTTGTTCAGTACCGTAACCCGAAAAATAAGTCCACGGCGGACGCCGGTGTTATTGCCCTTATCCGGCACCTTAACCATGAACTGGATAAAGGAGACAATGCCCAGCGCATCTCCCTGGAAAACGTTACGGTTGGCGACTGGGCAAAAAAATTCATAGACATTGAGACCTGCCCCCGAACAGGCCGAAACGCTTCCAAGAACCGACCCTATTCACCGGGGACACTAGTAGCATGATTATACTAAATGACCGGATACAATGAATGGAGTTGTATTCTTGCGTCATCCGTAGTAAATTGCCATTTGATCGTCTTCTTATTCCGGTTCCGGTCGTGCTGCCATGCACGAATCTC
>JAISBS010000020.1 GCA_031266075.1 Treponema sp. | reverse complement strand
TTTTCATGCTTTGCCATTCCGGCGTTCCGGATTTTGGTCAGCATATCCGCAACGGGATCAGAAACGCTCATCCTTTTCTCCTACCTTACCAGCTTGATTTGGTGACGCCGGGAATAAGCCCCTCGCTCGCAAGTTTGCGGAAGCAAAGACGGCACATCTCGAATTTCCGCAGATAGCCCCTGGCCCGTCCGCAGATCCGGCAGCGGTTCACCTTTCTTGTTTTATATTTGGGCGTCCGCAGCGCCTTAATGATCATCGCTTTTCTTGCCATGTATACTCCTCTATTTGGGTTTATCCGGCATACCCGGTAAACCACATTGATCGGAATCCCGGCCCGGGGCCGGAATTCCTCCTTTCCCTACTTTCTAAAGGGCATCCCGAATTTCGCGAGGAACGCTTTCGCCTCCGCGTCAGTCCGCGCCGTCGTTACAATAACGATATTCAGTCCGGCCACACGTTCAATTTTATCAAAATCTATTTCAGGAAAAATGATCTGCTCCGTAATGCCCAGGGCGTAATTCCCGTGGCCGTCAAAGGCGTTCTGGTTCACCCCCCGGAAGTCCTTGACCCGGGGCAGGGCCACGTTCACCAGGCGGTCAAAAAAATCGTACATCATGGCCCCCCGGAGGGTAACTTTGGCGCCGATCTCCTGGCCTTCCCGGATCTTGAAGTTGGCGATGCTCTTGCGGGCCTTGGTCTTCACCGCCTTTTGCCCGGCGATAAGGGTCAGATCGTCAATCGCCGCGTCCAGCAGCTTTTTGTTCTGCAGGGCCTCGCCGACCCCCATACTCACCACGATCTTTTCCAGCTTCGGGGTCTGCATGGGGGAGGTATAGCCGAATTCCTTAAAGAGTTCCGGAGCGATCTGCTCCCGGTAGATCTTTTTAAGCCGGGGTTCGTAATTCTTCATCACAGGGCCTCTCCGCATTTTTTACAGATCCGGGTTTTAGTATCCCCCTCCTGCTTGTAGCCGATCCGGGTGGGGCCGCATTTTTTGCAGACAATCGACACATTGGAGCTGTGGATCGCCGCTTCTATCTCCACGATCCCCCCGCGGTCCTGCTGGTTCCGGCGTTTTTTCGCCTTTTTGACGATATTCACCCCTTCCACCATAACCCGGTCCTTGTCCCGGAGGATTTTGAGGATTCGTCCCCGCTTGCCCTTGTCCTTGCCCGTAATAATCTGGACCGTGTCTTCTTTTTTCAGTTTAAATTTATGCGCCGCTAAAGCCATGCTTTTCTCCTCATAAAACCCAAAGCGGGTTTTATAATACCTCCGGGGCAAGGGATACGATCTTCATAAAATCCTTCTCCCGCAGTTCCCGGGCCACGGGCCCGAAAATCCGTTTCCCCTTGGGGTTCATGCTCGCATCAATGATCACGCAGGCGTTATCATCAAAACGGATATATGTCCCATCGGGACGCCGGTATTCCTTATGAGTCCGAACTACCACCGCTTTTTCAACGGTTCCCTTTTTAATCGTCGACGTGGGAAGGGCGGTTTTTACCGCCACCACGACAATATCGCCGATCCCCGCGTATTTTCGCCGGGTACCGCCCAGCACTTTGATACACTGGACGATCTTGGCCCCTGAATTGTCCGCCACATTCAGGAAAGTCTCCACCTGAATCATTTTTTTCCACTCTCCTTATCTGGCGCGTTCAATAATTTCCGCAAGTTTCCAGCATTTTTCCCTGCTGATAGGGCGGCATTCCACTACCCGAACCCGGTCGCCGGTTTTGGCGTCGTTGGTTTCGTCGTGGGCCTTTACCTTCTTGACCCGCTTTACATATTTTTTGTAGAGCGGATGCAGAGCCGTGGTCTCAATGGCGACCACAATGGTTTTATTCATCTTGTCGCTTTTCACGACGCCGGCAAATTCTTTTTTTCCGCTTTTTTGGGGGGCAGTTTTTTCCGCCACAGCCTCTTCTGACACCTTCCCGCTCCTTTAGGCTTGCGCCGCCGGCTGAACACCGGCCTCCGGCGCTTCCGCTGCCTTTTTTGCGCCCACCAGTTCCTGCAGGCGGATCAGGGTATTCAGCCGGGCAATTTGCCGGCGCATGATCCGCTTTTGCAGGGGATTATCCACATGGCCCACTACGATCTGGAAACGCAGTTCCATATATTTTCTTTTGAGTTCATCCCGTTTGGCCTTCAACTCCGGGAAGCTCAAATTTTTAAACGAATTCTTCATATCCGCCCCTAGGCCCCCAGTTCCATATCGGAACGGGCCACAATCTTGGTCCTGATGGGCAGCTTGGCTCCCGCCAGGGTCATGGCTTCCTCGGCGATGGTTTTTTCGATTCCCCCCAGCTCAAACATCACCGTGCCGGGCTTCACCACCGCCACCCAGTATTCCGGGGCGCCCTTGCCCTTGCCCATCCGGGTTTCCGCGGGCTTTTTGGAATAGGGCTTGTCGGGAAAAATCCGAATCCAGATTTTGCCCCCCCGTTTGATATGCCGGTTCAGGGCAATACGGGCCGCCTCGATCTGCCGGTTGGTAATCCACATCCGGTCCAGGGCCACCAAGGCATAATCCCCAAAAACCACGGTATTCCCCCGGGTGGCGTTTCCCGGCATATTCCCCCGCTGCACCTTGCGGCGCCGCACACGTTTCGGACTCAGCATATATTAACTCCTCGCCGCCGCCACGGGCCGGTCACGCCGCTTGCGCACCAGGGCTCCGGCGTCTTCCTTCTGTTCTTTGCCGTATTTCATGCCGTTAAAAACCCAGACCTTTACCCCAATGGAACCAAAGGTGGTGTGGGCTTCGGAAAAACCATAGTCGATGTCCGCCCGCAGGGTATGCAGGGGAATCCGGCCTTCCTTCGCTTCCTCGGTCCGGGACATTTCCGCCCCTCCCAGGCGGCCCGAAAGCCGGACCTTCACACCCTGGGCGTTGCCTTTTTTAATGGCGTTGGAAATCGCCAGCTTCATGGTCCGCCGGAACGAAGACCGGGCCAAAAGCTGCCGGGCAATATTCTGGGCGATAATCTGGGCGTTGTTATCGGCGTTCCGCACTTCCTTGATCTTGATCTGTATCTTCTTGCTGACGGTCTTTTGAAGTTCCGCGCCGATCTTTTCGATATTGGCGCCCTTGGTGCCGATGATCACCCCGGGCCGGGCGGTGTGGATGGTAATAGTTATCCGCTGGGGATGCCGGATAATCTCCAGCTCCGCGATATCCGCACCCCGGGTTTCGGGCATTCCAAGGATTAATTTCCGCAGTTTCAGATCCTCGTGAAGGGTGTCGGCGTATTCCTTGGGGTCCACATACCACCGGGAGCCCCAGGTTTTATTGATACCAATCCGCAGCCCTACGGGATTTACTTTCTGTCCCACCTTAGACCCCCGCCTTTCCGGACGCACCGGAGTTTCGCACTTCGTCTATTACCACGGTAATGTGGCACATTCTTTTCAGCAGCATATCCGCCCGGCCCCGGGCCCGGAACCAGACCCGCTTCATCCGGGGGCCTTCGTCAACCAGCACTTCCCGCACATACAGCATATCCTCGTCAAGCTGCTTGTTGCCGCTCAGGGCGTTGGAAGCGGCGGACTTCACCGTCTTCCGCATAAGCCGGGCTCCCTTGTGGGGCATATTCTCCAACAGGGAGATAGCTTCGGGATAGGGCTTGCGCCGGATCAGGTCTGCCACAGGCCGAATCTTGAAAGGCGAGGCGATAAGGTATTTGCTGACCGCTTTGTATCCGCTCTTGTTTTCCATACTGTTTCCTGCCTACCTGGAGGCGGCCTTTTTGTCCGACCCCGCATGGCCCCGGAAAATCCGGGTCGGGGAGAACTCGCCCAGCTTGTGGCCCACCAGGTTTTCCGTAATATACACGGGAACCCAGGTTTTGCCGTTATAGACCGAGATGGTTCCCCCCACCATTTCGGGAATGATGGTGGAACAGCGGGAATAGGTTTTAATCATCTTCCGCTCCCCGGACTTGCTCAATTCCAGCACTTTTTTGTAAAGGCTCTTCTCGATGAAGGGCCCCTTCTTAATGGACCTTGACACCCCGTACTCCTATTTTTTCCTGCCCCGGCTGACGATAAACCGGGACGAAGGCTTATGCTTGCTCCGGGTTTTGAAACCCTTGGTCGGCTGGCCCCAGGGGGTCACCGGATGGATACCCTTGTTTTTCCCTTCGCCGCCCCCGTGGGGGTGGTCAACGGGGTTCATGGCCATACCGCGGACCGTGGGACGGACCCCCAGCCAGCGTTTCCGCCCCGCCTTGCCCAGGGTTACGTTCATGTGATCCTCGTTGCCCACAGTGCCGATGGTAGCGGAACACTTTTTGAAAACCATCCGCATTTCCCCGGAGGGAAGCTTTAAGGTAACATAGTCCCCTTCCTTGGCGGCGATAAGGGCCCCCGATCCGGCGGAACGGGCCAACTGCCCCCCCTTGCCCAGGGTCAGTTCAATGTTGTGAACCGTAAATCCCAGCGGAATATTTTCCAGCGGCAGAGCGTTGCCGGTCTCGATGGGGGCGCCGGGGCCGCTCATAACGGCGGCGCCGGTTGCCAGACCCCGGGGGGCGATGATATACCGCTTGTCCCCATCGGCGTAGCTGATCAGGGCGATATTGGCGCTCCGGTTGGGATCGTATTCAATGGAAACAACCTTGCCGGGGACGCCGATCTTGTCCCGCCTGAAATCAACGGTCCTATAGCGCCGTTTGTGGCCGCCGCCCTTGTGCCAGACGCTGATCCGGCCGTTGGAATCCCGGCCCGCTTTTTCCGGCCTTCCCTTTGTCAGGGACTTTTCCGGCGACACGCCTTTGGTGAGTTCCGACCGGTCCAGACTGGTCCACTGCCGCATCCCCGCGGTAATGGGCTTGTACGTTTTAATTCCCATGCTATTCCCCTAGACGCCTTCAAAGAGGCTGATCTTCTCATCCTTGGGCAGACGGACGATCGCCTTTTTCCAGGTGGAAGTATAACCGGAGCGGGAACGCTGCCGTTTGGGCTTTCCCCCCACCACCATCACCGTACAGGCAATGGGATGCACATTAAAAAGCCGGCGCACCGCTTCCTTAATCTGAATCTTTGTCGCCGCCGGATCCACCTTGAACACGTATTTTCCTTCTTCCCGGAGCAGGTTGGCTTTTTCCGAAAGCACCGGGGCCAAAAGTATATCTTCGTACAACATCAGTTTCCGGCCTCCCCGCCCCGATCCGCTTCGGAACCATAAAAGCTGTTAAGATTCTTCGCGGCGCTTTCCAGCATCAACACCCGGCGGCCATAAAACAGATCGTGGGCCCGCAGGCGGTTATAGGAAAGGTAGCTCAGCCAGGGAATATTCCCCGCCGCCCGCTTGACCTGGGGGTCATCGTCTTTGAGTACAAGAACCGTTCGTTCGCCGGGCCCAAAATTGTTGAGGAGCCCTGCCAGGTCACGGGTCTTTCCCGATTCAATCGAAAAATCCTCGATAATTTTCAGGCAGTCGCTCTGGGCCTTGAGACTTAAAATGGTTTTCATCGCCAGCCGCTTTGCCTTTTTCGGCATCGTGTAGGAATAGTCCCGGGGCCGGGGCCCGAACACCACGCCGCCGCCCACCATGACGGGGGATTTTTTATCGCCCCGCCGGGCGCGGCCCGTACCCTTCTGTTTGTAGGGCTTGGCGTTGGAACCGTGAACCTCGCCCCGGTCCTTCGTGCTGGCGTTCCCCTGCCGTTTGTTGGCAAGCTCATTGTTAATGGCATACCAGATCAGGTCCTCATTGACCGGAAGGCCGAAGACCGCGTCTTCCAGCTCAATGTCCCGCAGCTCTTTACCGTCAATGGAATATACTTTACCCTTCATGTTTTTCACCAAACCTTTGATCGCCCTACTTCTTTACCGCGGCCCGGACCAAAACCAGACCCTTGTTAATGCCGGGGACCGAACCGTGAACCATCAGCAGCTGCTTTTCCGCATCCACCTTCACCAGCCGGAGGCTCAAGGTCGTTACCTTTTCCCGGCCCATGCGACCCGGCAGCTTTACGTTTTTGAAAGTCCGGTGCGGATAGGTAGACTGCCCGGTAGAACCGGGTTCCCGGTGGAATTTGGAACCGTGGGTTTTACGGCCCCCGCCAAACCCATAACGCTTCACCACGCCCTGAAAACCCTTGCCCTTGGAAACGCCCGAAACATCCACATAGCGGATCCCTTCCAGCACTTCCACGCCCAGGGAATCCCCGGCCTTGACCTCTTTTTCAAAGTCCCGCAATTCCCGCAGGGTCTTTTTGGGAGAAATACCTTCGGGAAACTGGCCTCCGTAGGGTTTGGTCACCAGACCCGCCCGCTTGTCGTCCACGCCGACGACCACGGCGTTGTAACCGTCTTTTTCTTCCGTTTTTTGGGCGATAACAATATTCGGGTCAACCCGCATCACCGTTACCGGAACCAGGTTGCCGTCATCGTCAAAGACCTGCGTCATACCCACTTTTTTGGCCAACAGACCCAACATTGTTCTACTCCAAAACCGTAAATTGGCGGCAGCCGCCTACTGTTTTATCTCCACGTCCACACCGGCGGGAAGCTCCAGCTTCATCAATGAATCCATCACTTCCGGGGAAGGATTGATAATATCGATCAACCGTTTATGGGTCCGCATTTCAAACTGTTCACGGGACTTCTTGTTCACATGGGGTGAACGGAGTACCGTTACCTTATTGATACGGGTCGGAAGGGGAATAGGCCCCGTTACCGAAGCCCCCGCCTTCTGCACCGTTTGAACGATAGATTTCGCGCTCTGATCGATCAACTCAACATCGAAACCGCGTAACCGTACGCGAATTCGTTCCTTAGTCATTGTTCCTCCATGAAAGGGGGGCCGGAAACCAGGCCCCCCTCCTTCATCACCCCGTATTATTCGATTACTTCAACAACCTGGCCGGAGGCGACCGTTTTGCCGCCCTCCCGGATAGCGAAGCGAAGCCCTTTCTCCATGGCGATGGGATGGATCAGCTCGCCGAAAATTTCGGTATTATCGCCGGGCATGATCATTTCTTTCCCCTCGGGGAGTTTTACCGTTCCGGTGATGTCGGTGGTCCGGAAGTAGAACTGGGGCCGGTATCCGGTAAAGAAGGGACTGTGCCGTCCGCCTTCTTCCTTGGAAAGACAGTAGATCTGCCCCTTGAATTTGTTGTGGGGGGTAATGGAACCGGGCTTGGCCAGAACCTGTCCCCGCTCAACTTCTTTCTTTTCGACGCCCCGGAGCAGGGTTCCCACGTTATCGCCCGCCTGGGCTTCGTCCAGCAGCTTGTTAAACATTTCGATGCCGGTAACGACGGTCTTTTTGGTGGGCCGGATACCGATGATTTCGATTTCCTCGTTCAGCTTGAGGATGCCCCGTTCCACCTTTCCGGTAACGACCGTACCGCGTCCGGGAATGGTAAACACGTCTTCGATAGGCATAATAAAGGGCTTGTCGGCGTCCCGGATCGGATCGGGGAAATAGGCGTCCATGGCATCCAGCAGGTCCTGGATACATTTCGTGCTGTCAGTCTCTTCGCCCTTGTTCAGGTCCTCCATGGCCTTGAAAGCGGAACCCTTGATAATGGGAATCTCGTTGCCGGGGAAGCCGTTGTTGGTCAACACGTCCTTGATCTCTTCCTCGACCAGTTCCAGCAGTTCGGGATCGTCCACGAGGTCGATCTTGTTGAGGAACACGATGATGTTGGGAACGCCGACCTGACGGGCCAGAATGATATGCTCCCGGGTCTGGGGCATAACCGAATCCGGGGCGGACACCACGAGGACCGCGCCGTCCATCTGGGCCGCGCCGGTGATCATGTTTTTGATATAGTCGGCGTGTCCGGGGCAGTCGATATGGGCGTAGTGCCGCTTCTCGGACTGGTACTCCAGGTGCCGGGTGTTGATAGTGATACCGCGGGCCTTCTCTTCCGGCGCGTTATCAATATCGTCAAATTTCATGACCTTGTCGCCGTACTTTTTACCACAATACATGGTAATGGCGGCGGATAGGGTGGTTTTCCCATGGTCTACGTGGCCAATGGTCCCGACATTCATGTGAATTTTGGTTCTGTTAAACTTATCTTTTGCCATTTCGTGTCCTCCTTCCTGGGCACTTTCATTAAAATTCTCTGTCGTCAAAAGAAACAAACGCCAGAATAACATTCCGGCGAAAAACAGCGTTAATTGAAAAATGAGATGAAAGATACGACAAAGCGGCGGAAAACGAAGTTCGGAACCGAAGGCCCGTCTTTTCCCCAACTATTTGTCCCGTTCCACCTATCTCATCCAGCGAACGCCTGGGGCGGACCGGAAATCCGGCCCTGCCCGCGATGATCGGTTTGGATCACCGGGCCGCATCAAACGGCCCTAATGCCGCGCAAAGCGTACCCACCGGGAACCGCATACAGCGATCCCGCGAGACCCCCGCGCCGGGGCCCGGACGGCTCCAGGCGTCAAGCCCGGTCCCGCCCCGGTTCCAAAGAACCCTGCCGAAACAATAGATAATCCCTCTCCACCTCCCGGCATCCCCGCAACGCGGTTATGTATCCGGTAAACCGGATAACTGTCAAAAAACAACGGGGCGGCCCTGCCGGGCTCCCCTGCTAAACACGGGCGCCCTGCCCGTGAAAAACGCCTGCTACCAGCGGTAATGGGCGAAGGCTTTGTTGGCCTCCGCGTTTTTATGGGTGTCTTCCTTCTTTTTGAAGGCCGTACCCGTATTATTATACGCATCCAGCAGTTCCGAGGCAAGACGATCTTCCATGCCGTGTCCGGAACGGGCCCGGGCGGCGTTGATAATCCACCGCATCCCCAGTGCCTCCCGCCGGGATTCCCGGATTTCCACCGGAACCTGATAGGTGGCGCCGCCAACCCGCCGGGATTTTACCTCCACCATCGGCTTGACATTTTCCAGAGCCTTGAGAAACACTTCCAACGGCTCCTTGTCGGCCTTCTGCTGGAGAATCCCCAGGGCCTGGTGGACAATCCGCAGCCCCACGGACCGCTTGCCCTCCCACATCATCCGGTTTACAAACTTGGAAACCACGACGCTATTGTATTTGGGATCCGGGCCGATGCCCCGATCCACGGTTTTTTTCTTCCGTCCCATGTCCTGAAACCTTTACCTTACGCCTTTGGCCGCTTGGCGCCGTATTTTGAACGGCTCCGCTTGCGGTCTTCCACGCCCAGGGTATCCTTGGCGCCCCGGATAATATGATACCGAACCCCGGGAAGGTCCTTGACCCGTCCGCCCCGGACCAGCACCACCGAGTGTTCCTGCAAATTATGCCCGATGCCGGGGATATAGGCGGTTACTTCCGTCCCGTGGGAAAGCCGCACCCGGGCCACCTTCCGCAGGGCCGAATTGGGCTTCTTGGGGGTTACGGTCATAACCCTGGTACATACGCCCCGCTTCTGGGGGCAGGACTGAAGCGCCGGAGACTTCGTTTTGGAAGTAACCTGCTGCCGGCCAAAACGAACCAACTGATTAATTGTAGGCATCCGCTCAAAACTCCCTTAAATGCGCCCGCCGCAGCATCCGGCCCGCGCTCACCCCTGTAGATAGGGAACCTCAGACTATCAAAAAGAAAAAAAAGTGTCAAGCGGGTTTTCAGAAAATAAGTAAAAATACCTGAAAAACCCGGATTTTGGCGCAATTTGGGCAGGCGACGTGCGGATTTTCGTGCCACAAGGCAAGAAACCGCCTAACCGGCGATTGCCGGAGATTTTATGCACGCAGCGCAACAGGCTCCTAGCCGGCCAGTTCCACCCGGTTCCGGCCCTCTTCCTTGGCCCGGCGGAGGGCCCGGTCCGCAGCGGAGATGAGGCTTTCCAGGTCACGGGCGTGGGTGGGGGCTACGGCGACGCCGAGGCTGGTCCGGATCGGGATGACGACTTTTTCCGCGGCGCCGGGGCTGCGGGGAACCGTGACACGCCGGGACTGTACGGCCTGCCGAATCCGCTCGGCGGCCAGCCGGGCTTCTTCCAGGTCGGTATCGGGGAGGAGGACGGCGAATTCGTCGCCGGAAAGGCGGGCGGCGATGTCCCCGGAACGCATCAGGGAACGGAGGGTGTCCGCCGCCGCCATGATAACCTGATCGCCCGCCTGGGGGCCGCAGCGCTCGTTGATGATGTGGATCCGGTCAAGGTCTATCATCAACAGGGATATTTTCCGTAGATTTACCGAGCCTTGATCAAAGCGGCCCTTGACGGATTCTTCCAGAAAGCGGCGGTTATACAAGCCCGTAAGCTCGTCGGTGATGGCCCGGCGGCGGGCGGCTTCCCCCCAGCGCATCAGGTCTCCCAGATACCGGGAGGACTGATCCAGCCAGTGGTTCTGTACGACGCTGATGGCCCGGAGCATTTTGATCCCGATCATGGGGTGTTCAAAGATAAGGCGGTAAAAGTCGATGCCCTGGAGAACCATCAGGTTGGAGTCTTCTTTGGCAACGAAGGTGGCGGAGCGGGGTTCGTTGGCGACAATCGACATTTCACCGAAAAAATCGCCGGGCTTAATGTCGAACAGCCAGCGCCGGGTACCGTCCGGCTGGGACACAAAGGCGCTGAGGGAACCGGAGAGCAGAAAAAACATATCCTGCCCGGCGTCTCCTTCCCGAAAGACCGTGTCCCCCTTTTTGATCCGCATCCGCTCCAAAAAAGCGCTGACGGCGTTAAATTCCAGCTCGCTCATGCCGGAAAAAAGGGGAGACCTGATCAGCGCCGGGTCGGCGACGGGAGATAAAAGCTGGCCGGCCTGCGCTGTTTCGCCCATGGTACGCCCCTAATAACCGAACCGCAGGCCCACGGCGGCCTGGGCGCCCTGAATTTTGAAGCTGCCCACAAAGTCCGGAGACTGGAGGGCCACCGCCAGATCGATCTGCAAAACCCGCAGATTCAGCATCAGGCCCAGGCCGTGGCGCCATATTTTTTCCCGGTAGCCGGTGGCCAGGGACAGGGAAAAAATCCGCTTGAGGTTAAGCTGGGCCTCCAGGCCCGCGTTAAAACACATCTTGTCGGCCTCGTAGCCGTGGACTGTGAGGGCGGAAAAGCCAATATCCGGCTTGAGGACTATCAGTTTTGTGGAAAAGGGCTTCCAGGCGGCGTAAAAATCAAAACGCAGGGGCCGGAACACCCGGAAGGCCAGATTGTCATAAAAAACCGGATCCGTCAGTTCCGGGAGGGAGAGGTCAAATCTGCCGTTCAGCAGATCCTCCAGGAGTTCGTCCACATCGAAATCCAGCGGGTAATTGTACCGAATCTGCGCCCCGTAACGAAGACGCGCGGGGTACAGGGGGATATGGGCCACCGAAGCGCCCAGGTCCCACCGGGGATTGCAGGCGTATTCGGCGTCAAACGACGTATCAAGGCCCCAACCTTCCAGGGTGTTCCATATATCGCCGGAACTCAGATGAAAACCGTTGTCGGATAACAAGGAGAACAAGGTATCCGGGGGAAGGCCCATATAGACAGTGGCGTCAACATTCGCCTCCGCCTTGACCCCGGAGCCGGTATCCACATGGGCGCTTACCTGGGGCGGCGGAATATACATAAGGGGCACATAGGCCGCGGGGCTGAACCCGAGGCTGAGTTTGCCAAATTTAAAGCTGGTTCTCAGGCCCGCATTGACAAAGGCGCTGGCCCCGGCGGACATGACGGACTCGATGTTTTGGGAACCCGCATCCGTAGCGGTGAGGAGCTTGAACAGTTCTTTAGAAACATCCTCATACTGGGCGACTTCGACGCCCCCAAAGAAACCAAGGCCGAATTTTTCGCTAAAGTTGATGTTTAAAAAAGCTTCGGCCTCAGCGGTGGCGCCAATCTGCAGGCCCGATTCTGCCAGCCGCAGAAAATCGATGACGATGGTTCGCTCCCTGTTAAAGACATCAAAAAGGCCCAGGTAGTTATTGGCCACACCGACATCCGCGTCGACGCCGAATTCAACATACCGGCGGGGTTTTTCGGCCCACAGGGACGCAAGGGCGGACAAAAGCAGGCAGCAGACGAGTGTTTTTTTCATGTTTTCCACATCCTTACAGGTCAATTTCCATGGTGGCGTCAACTTTAAGGGGCACCGTTACCCGGACGCTGAAACCATTTTGGTCCCAGGCGCTCCGTTTGATGGTGATAAAAGGGTAAAAACCGGTAAAATTCCCCAAAAAAACGGTTTTTTTTCATTACCTCCTTCCTCTTCACCCTTTATTATACTACAACCCGCGTTTGTTTCAAATCCCCCTCAGGCGAATCCGGGGGCTGTTTTGCGGTAGTGGGCGATCCCGCTGCCGGCGCGCCAGGTTTCCAGCAGCAGGCTGTAATTTCCCTGAAAAAGGCTTTCCCAGACAGGATCGTCCTGGGGCCATACGGCCCAGGAAACAACGGCGGAGAAGGGAAAGGCGGGGATGCCCTCCCGGGGGGGCACGGGGCTCAGAGCGGCAACGGCCTGCCGGAGTTCACGGGCGATCTGTTCCGCCCGGGCCGGATCGCAGCGGTTGATAAGGAATCCCACTTCGTTGCTTTTAAAGCGCAGCGGCCAGCTCTGCCCAGCCCGGCGGCTCATTTTTTTCAGGATAAGGGCGATTTTAACCATGGCCTCGTCCCCGGCGCTATGGCCCCGGGAATCCACCAGAATTTTGAACCGTTCCGGCTTGAGCATAATCAGGGCCGTGGGCTTTTCCAGAATGCGGTTTATTTCGTCGGTCAGAAAGGTCTGTTTCCACAGGCCGGTGCCGGGGTCCTCGTAGGCCCGGCGGTGCAGTTCCTGAACCCAGGACATATTTTCCACGATGACCTTGCGGGTGGATTTGATCCGTCCGGTTATCATCACAATGGCATTGAGGAGTATCCGGGAGATGATGTAGGGATCCTCCAGGGCAAGCTGCTCCATGGAAAGGCCCCGGTCGGGAAAGATGGCCAAAACCGAATCTTCCACCGCCTCCGCATTGGCGTCGTACCGGGCGTTCCGGGCAAAGTCAAAATCGCCGATGGCGTCTCCGGGCGTAAAACGGGCCAATTCTTCTTCCCGGCCATCGCCGGTTTTGTATATCCTGATGGCGCCTTTCAGCAGCATATAAAAATGGGCGGCCCGGTCTCCGGCGGAAAAAAGCGTTTCTCCCCGGCGAAGCTGGATCATCCCCGCATGGGAAACGGCAAAATCCATCTCCTTGTCCAGCAGGGTTGAAAAAAGTTCGGATTTTTGTATCTGCAAAGGATCATAGCTTGAAAGAGACGCCCCCATGTTACCAACCTCACGTTTTTTTCAGCCTCTAGGCAGGATACCGGAAAAATGGCCCCACGACTAGCGGTTTGCCGCCTGGCGCATAAAATCGCACCAGGGAACTTCCGGAAACTCCGGCTGGGTTTTCAGAGCTTCTCAAAAGGCGCAAAAAACCTAAAGCCGGCCCGAGCGTTTTACCATCAGATACTGGTTGATGAGGGCCGAGGAAACGCGGGCTGGAGTGGTTTCCAGGGTAAGGAGGCCCAAATGTTCCCAGCTTTGGTAGAGCCGCCGCCGGGCGGCCAGACAGGAAAAGGCCGCCGCGGTTTCCAGAGTTTCTTCCGGGTTTGCCGGGCGCCGGGCCGCCAGGGTTTCCGCCGCTTCCTCCCGGAAGCTGACCAGCAGCAGCAGGTGCCGTTTCTGTATCCGGGGCAGTATCCAGGAGAGGGATTCCCCGTCCTCTTCCCGGAAGTTGCTGACCAGGATGATAAAGGTTCGGCGGCGCAGGCGGGCCAGGGCCTGTTCCAGGGCGGAAAAGGGCGAGGAAGGGACAGGGCCGTTCCGGAGATCCGAAAAATCCCGGAGGAGCCCGGTAACGGCGCTTTTCCCTTTCCGGGGGGGAATCCACCGCTCACTGGCCCCGAAGCTCTGGGCCGCCACCGAATCCCCGTGTTTCAGGGCCGCCCAGGACAGGAGCAGCAGGGCGTTCAGGGCGCTGTCGAACTGACGGCCCAAAAGCCGGTAGCCTGAATCCAGCGTAAACAGCACCTGCTGATCCTGCTCGTCCTGATATTCCCGAACGATGAGCTTGAGCCTGCCGTCCAGATGCCGGTTCCGGCTGGAGGCCCGCCAGTCAACCAACCGCATGGCGTCCCCGTCCATAAAATCCCGGAGGCCCAAAAATTCCAGGCCCTGCCCCCGCCGCCGGATTTCCCGGGAACCCAGCCGGGCCAAAACTCCCCGCAGTTCTTCCCCGGCGGCGATTTTTTTAAAGTCCGGGTAGGTTCGGCCCCGGCTCTCCGCACCCTGAAACACCCGGAGCTGCCAGAAACGGAGGGGGGAACCGAGAAGGAATTCCAGGCCCCGGAAAACCCAGGGGCCCCGCTCCAGGGGAACGAGGGTGTATTCAAACAGAATCCGCCCCCCGCGCCGGAGAATGTTCCGGTCCAGTTTGGCGGGAAAGACGGCCCGTCCCTGGAGCCCGCCGCCGGTCATGGAGGGGGGGTAAAGGTCGTAGAGGAGGATTGACGGGGGGATCAGGAACGGCCCGTTCCGGCGGATGGTCAGCCGCACCCGGACAGGTTCATCCTGGGCCAGAGAAGCCGGAAGCTCCCGTTCCGCCGCCGGGGGGCTGGTGAGAAAGCGGAGAATCAGGGCGTCGAGAATGATGAAGGGCAGCGCGGCAGCGCCGGAAAGGAGCCAGACCAGCGCGAGCGTTTCGGAAAAAAAGGCCGCCGCCCCCAACAGAAAATATGCCAGGGCGGCAATAAAAAGGCTCCGGCCCGGCTTCACGCCCCGGCCTCCCCGCCGCCAGGTTCCGCAGCGGGTTCCGGCCCCCCGGAAACACCCCGGGGAGCTTCGATTTTGGCGGCCAAATTTTCAATCACGTCTTTTTCGCCCAGCCCTTCCAGTTCGCTTTCCGAGGAAAGGGTCAGCCGGTGGGCCAGCACCGGAACCGCCAGGGCCTTTACGTCGTCGGGAAGCACAAAGTCCCGGCCTTCCATGAGGGCCCGGGCCCGGGCGCAGCGGATCAGAGCGAGGCTTCCGCGGGGTCCCGCCCCGGTCTGGACCGCCGGGCTTCCCCTGGTGGCGGCGGCAAGCCGGACCGCATAGTCAATGACCAACGGGTCGGTCCGCAGCCGGGAGGCAAAGTCCCGGAGGCCGGTAAACCCGCCGGGGCCAAGCACGGTCTTAACCCCGGCCACCGAAAGTTCCGCGCCGGTTCCTCCGTCAAGCACCCGGCCCACCATGGTTTTTTCCTCTTCCAAACCGGGGTAGGCGGCGATAATTTTCATCAAAAAACGGTCTTTCTGGGCGTCCGGCAGGGGATAGGTGCCCTCATGCTCAAAGGGGTTCTGGGTGGCCAGGACCATAAAGGGCGCAGGCAACGGGTAGCTTACCCCGTCCAGGCTCACCTGAAATTCCTGCATGGCTTCGAACAGCGCGGCCTGGGCCTTGGCGGGGGCCCGGTTGATCTCGTCGGCGATAAACAGGTTGGTAAATACCGGCCCCTTCCGGGTGGTGAATTTTCCCGACCGGGTGTCCAGCATGATGTTTCCCGTAATGTCGCCGGGCATCAGATCCGGGGTAAACTGCACCCGCTTTGATTCGCCGCCGATGGCCTGGGCCAGCGCGCGGACCAGCAGGGTTTTGCCCAGCCCCGGAACTCCTTCCACCAAAAGATGGCCCCCCGCCAGCAGGGTGATCAGGGCGTGATCCACCAGTTCACGCTGACCGATAAAGGCTTTGGCCACTTCGGTTTTTATTTCCCCCAGGACCGCCGCGGCGGATTCCGCCGTGTAGTGATGTTGCTTCGTCATAAACGCTCCAGTATGCTTCGTAAAATGTGCAGGGATCGGATAATCTCACTGTAGGGCAGGCGGCCTGTTTTCCGCAATGCCTGTTGTACCGCTTCCGGTTCCGGCCCCGGATCCCGGCCCCGGAGTTTCCGTTTTATTTCCCCAAGGTACACTTCGATGTATGTTTCCAGCGCATGGTATCTTTTCAAAAACCGGATCTCCGCGAGAAACCGTTCTCCGATGGGCCGGCCCGGGCCGGTTTTTTCCCGCGGCACGAGGCCAAAGGCGGGGATGACCATCCAGAACCCCACCGCGATGAGGATCAGGAGCGACACCACAAGGGGGGTAAAATCCCCCCGTTCCGCCAGCCGCCCGAAGAGGCTTTTTACCGGAATCCGCCCCCGGATAAAAAGAACCCCCGGCTTTTTCCCTCCCGTCCGGGCTCCGGTCAAGTCCCAGGCCAGCCGGGCGTTGGCCTCCCGCTTCAGATAGGCGTTTTCCATAAAATTGGGCGGCCCGATAAGGGCAAGGGCCCCGGCCCCGACGGGAATTTCAACCAGCCTGATAACCGGTTTGCCAAACCACGGCTCAACAACCGTATGGGCCGCGGCCCTGGCCGCTTCGGTTAATTCAAACTGGATCAGGAAATAAAATTCCGGGGCGTCCGCGGCGGGTTTATATTCGAAACCTTCAAGGGAAGTGTTATCGGACAATTCGGCGCGGATGCCGAAATTTTCAAGAAAGGCATCAAGGTCCCCGTTCTCATCAAGGTTCCGGTCCATGGAAACAAGCAGAAAACCTCCGGCTTCCATCCACTGTTTCAGCGGTTCCGCCGCGCCATCCCAGTCAAAAACATCGGCCTGAATATACACGGTTTTTTCGGGGGCCGCCATGATCCGGGCGGCGTTTCCCCCTGGTATCGTCCGGACCGGGCGGCCTGTTTTGGCAAGCCATTTTTCCAGTGCATAAAACCTGTTGGCCCTGACCTGCCGGGAAAGAGACCTGTTGACCGTCTCGTCGTAGATTTCCAGATTGGTATAGGCCGCAAAAGCCAGAATCAGCGCAAGCAGGGCGATGACGCCGAAGGGGATCCATTTGTCAGACATGGCGGCCCTCCGGGGGATTTCCGGGGGAGCCGGAAAGGCCGGGGTTTTCCGGTCCGGGAATCAGGGAACCGCAAAAGGCCAGCGCTTCTTCAAAGCTTCCCGCCGGGGGCGGGCGGCCCCCGTAGGCAAAGGCCGCCCAGCGGGTAATCGCCACAGCAAAGACTTCCGTTTCGGCGGAATCCGCCGCCCCCGCAGCCCGGACCAGCGCCAGACAGCCGTATTCGGTGGCGTCCGGCGGAAAGGCCAGATTGCGGTACCGGGACCAGGACTCAATCAGGGCGGCGATGCCGTAACCCCAGGCCCGGCGGATGTCCCCCCGGTCATAAAGGAACCGGGCTTTTTCCAGCAGGGACGCGGGACTTTCCCCCGCGGGATTATAGCGGCCCTCCATGATCCGGTCATCGGAGGGAGGCGGTTTTCTCCGGTAATTTTTATACAGATAACGGATGCACAGAAGGACCAAGACACCGATGCCCAGCGCCAGGACAAGGCGCAGAGAAAAGGCAAGCGCCTGCCGGATATTTTCCATCCAGGGGGCGCTGACGATTCTGGGGGACTCGGCAGGCTTCTGGTCTTCGGCCTGGTTTTTCCACCGGATTGCCCGGCGCGTCGTCTCGCCGCCAAAATCGCCGGATTCAAAAATTTTTTCCAGCGCCTCAAGGGGCGGGCCGTCCGGATCCGCGGGGTCTTCCGCATGAAGGGCGGCGGGCAGGAAAAGCCAGACCAGAAGCAGCAGGGCCGGCGCTCCGGGGAGGATCGTTTTTTTCTTCCGGGCTTCGGTGAATTTCCGCAAAAGTATCTCAATGTCCCAGCCCTCAAGCTCCACCCGGCTGTTGATGTAGAGGCCGAATCCCATACAGACATAGATGCTTCCCACCAGCATATAATTAAAACACCAGGCCGCAAAAAGAAAAATTCCCATGTTGCCGGGAAAACCTTCGGAGCTGGAATTTAGTGAAATATAGTCTTCCTGAATAATCATAATCATACCGGCGACAAAAAGAATTTCCCCCGCCAGGAGCGCCAGTTCCAGGGCAAAACCCCAGATCGTCAAAAGGGAGCAAAAAGAAAGTCCGCTCCGTTTCAAATCCTGTTTCCGGTTTCTCAGGGTTTTTCCCCGGAGTTTTTCCAGAATCCGCAGGGGCATGACGGCGGAACGAAGGGGACTGAAACGCCGCCACAGGAGATCGCCGGGAAGTCCCCGGAGGATGCTTTTTCCCAGACCCCGCAGCAGCCGCCCGGTTCCGGAACCGGGTTCAAAAAAACGTATGGATATGACGTGAAGGATGGGCCGGTCAAACAGGGGTTTGAGATACCAGAGGATGAGCCATGTCCAGGGGTGCAGATTTTCCGGGAGCAGCCTGAGTCCAAAGGCGCAGATCCAGAACGGGATGGCAAAGAAGGGGAGAAAATACGCGCAGTTGGCCCGCCAGAGAAGCAGGCCCGCGTCCGCCGCTTCCCAGGGGCTTCGCCGCCGCAGCGCCAGGGTTCCTTCAAGGGGGAGGCTCATGATTTTCCGGGCCTCCCGGCAAGGAGAAAATACAACAGCAATAAAACCCAGCCCGCCGCTCCGGCGCCGTAGCGCAGGGCCAGGGGAAACTCGTGCCGGGACGACCAGAAGGCTTCAATAACCGCGGCAAGCACCAGGAGCAGGCCGCTGCCCGCGATAATGGGCAGGACATCCCGGCCCGCCGCCCTGAGGGACGCGCCCCGGCTCAGGCCCCTGGTTATAAAAAGGCGGTAGCCCAGCAGGAATCCCCCCTGGGCGCTGAAAACAATAGCCGTAAGTTCAAAACTGCTGTGGGCGATGATGAAGGGGAAAAAAGTTTCCCCAAAGCCTTTGTTGATAATATGCCCGGCGGCGGCTCCCATAAACACCCCGTTGAAACAGAGGATAAGGAGACTCCCGATTCCCGCAAGAATTCCCCCGGCAAAAACCCGGAAGGCGATGGAAATATTATTGTAAATATAAAAGCCGAACATATCCGCATCGGATGCCACATCCCGGGGAACCAAAAAATTCCCCCCCGAGGGATCGTACATTTCTTCAAGCTGGACAAGCTGGGTTTCCGGGATGAACTCCGCGGCCAGATCGGGAAAGCGGATAGTGAGGAAAGCGAAAAAAAACGCCAGCCCGTAAAAGATCAGCATCACCGCCCCGATGCCGCGCCATTGGGATCGGACTTTTTGCGGGAAGGTCCGCAGAATAAAGCGGAGGGGGCCTTTAAGGGACCAGCTTCGCTGGCTGTAGAGGATCTGATTCCCCTCGTTGATTAATATGTTCAGCCGCTCGATAATTTCGGGGGCAAAGCCGTGGGCCCTGGCGGTATTGAGATCCTGGGTCAGCTCCCGGAACTGCCGGGGAAAATTGGCGGCCCCGGCTTTTATTTCACTGCGGCTGCCCCGGATCATTTTTTCAAATTCCTGCCAGAAGGCTTCCCGGCGCAGCACGAAATTCCGTTCTGTCATGGCTGGTCCCCGGTGATTTTTCCGGCCAGTCCCAACAGGTACGCCGAAGCGCCGCCGCCGCCCAGAGCCTGCACATAGGGCCCGGCAATTTCATCGGCCCGGGCCGTACCCAAAAGCGGATAGCGCCGGGCGAACATCAGGATCGCCTGTTTTTCCTCCGGGGACAGGGGCGGCGCGGACAGGGGCGGCGGAAATTGTACAGGCAGGGATCCTGAAGCCCGCCGGGGCGCGGACAGGGCTTTGGCGGTGTATACTACCAGCGTCCCCGCAGCCCAATCCCCCAGCCGCCGGAAGCCCCGGCTGGCCGCCATGGAGATCAGGGCGATGGGGCATAAAAACAGGAAAGTATCCGCAAAGCGGAGCAGGTTCCTCAAAAGGGAAGCCCCCGGATTTACCGGAGAACCGTCGTCCCGAACTACCCGGATCCCCATGATCCGTTTGCCCGGACTCTGGCCCCGGCACAGCAGTTCAAAAATGCAGTAATAAAACCATTCAACGCCAAACATGAGGAGCATCGTAAACCAGGCGCCCCCGGTGTTTTTCCACAGACTGGCGGCTATATTGATAATTATCAGTACAATCCACTGGATCAGTTTATCGAGCCCCCAGGCGCAGGCGCGAATCGGAAGCCCCGCAGGGAACAGGGCAAACTCTATCCCTTCGGGGGTTAAAACTCCCAGAGACGAATCGGTTTTGGCATTGTCGAATCCCGTCATCAGCCAAGGGCCATGGCAACCGCTACAATGATGCTCCCGATCGCTATGACCGGAATAATTGCCAGGCTGACGATCAACACGATCCCGTTGAATTTCCAGAGCGATTTATTGTTTTTGAACGCTGTTTCCAGTTCCTGTTCCGCGCCGCTTTGCAGGTATGAACGGATCCTGCTCCCGAACCGGTATTGAAACAGGGAGGGGAAAAAATAAAGCGCCGCTATGCCGATGAAGTACAGCCCCATGGCCGCTCCAAAGGCCGTGCCCAGAACGTCCGTATATTCCGAAAGCGTCTCGACATCGTCCCAGAAGGAACTCATAACCGGGGCGCTGATCAAAGAAACGAGGCCGCCCAGGGTCAAAGAGCCGCAAATGACAAAGCCGACAATCCCCATAAACCGCAGCCAGGGGGAAGCTTCCTTGAGATACCGGAGCATGGTTTGGGTCAGCCGGTCAGGGTTGCCCGCCGCCGGGCTCACCGGAGTTTGGGGGCTCTGATACGGATTTACATCGTCAGCCATAGAATTTCTCCTTGTTTTCTATACTACCGGACGCGCCCTTTTTTTTCAAGGACACGGATGCGGCTGGACAAAGGCCCCAGGCCGGGCGGCGCTCCCGCGGATCATGTCGCATACTTTTTCCCGGTGTTGGTCCAATATGCCCCCAAGCCGGGCCGGGCGGCACCCCCGCAGATCATGTCGCATACTTTTTCGCGTGGCCCAATAGCCTCTGTTTTATTGCTCCAAATGTTGTGCGGGGGTGCCGCCCGGCCCGGCCTGGGGCCTTTGTCCCCAGGAGGCGAACAAGAGCAGCCCGTCAAGGGCTGTTGTGGAATACCGGTAACGCACGCCAGGCGCTCTATAATGGTAGCGCATAAACAACCAGTAGACCGGCTTTAGACGGTCGTGCGCGCCGGCGAACAAGAGCAGCCGCGGGCTGTTTTGGGATAGCGGTAGCACACGCCAGGCGCTCTATAATGGTAGCGCATAAACAACCAGTAGACCGGTTTTAACCGGTCGTGCGCGCCGGCGCGAGGGAGCAGCCCGCCAAGGGCTGTTATGGGATAATGGTAACGCACGCCAGGCGCTCTATAATGGTAGCGCATAAACAACCAGTAGACCGGCTTTAGACGGTCGTGCGCGCCGCAAGCAGCGCCCCCGCCCGGGCCTCCCGAGCCCGTAATGCCTCAAAATAAAATATTACCGAAAGACCGGATGCCTCATAATAAAAAATCTTACCCTGGCTAGATATGCTCAAGGGCAACAGTGGCAAGGGACTGCTGCCGCATGAGGTCCTTCCGGTGGTTCATCTCCATAAGCGCGTCAACCGCCTGATGTACCTCCCGCTGGAGGATAACCGGATTGTAGCGTTGGTACCGCCGCCGCAGTTCTGCCTTGGCCTCCCCGGAAAGGTCCGGACAAGCCATCAACCGTTGGTACGGGCTCATCGGCTTGTCGTAGACCTTCCGCACCTTCGCCCCCACCCGGCGCTTATCAATGAGTTTGCTGGTGGGCAGGAAATAATTCAAGAGGGGACACAGGGAGCGGTAGACCGTGGCGAGGGCCTGATGTTCGCCGGGGGTATCGAAGCGGCGGTAACTCACGTATTCCCTGACACACGTAAAGTTTTTTTGTTCGACGAAACAGTTATCGTTTTTCTTATAGGGCCGGGTTCGGGTGAAGGTGATATGCTGAGTATCGCACCAGGAGAGGAGAGTCCGGTTGATAAACTCCGAGCCGTTATCGCTGTCGATACCGAGGAGGGGGAAGGGGAGGCCGGTATGGATGTCCGGGAGGGCTTCCAGCACCCATTTTTGGGCTTTATTGAGGAGGGGACGAAGTTCAACCCAGCCGGAATAGACATCGGTGGCATTCAGGGTAAGGCAAAACTCCCCGGCGTCCCGTGTGCCGCAGTGGTGAACCGTGTCAATCTCGAAAAAACCGGGTTTCCGTTCGTCCCAGGGGTAATGGGTACGGACGGGAATATGTTTTTTCAGGAGATTCCCCGGTTTAGTACCGCTGATACCCCGGGGGAAGCGGTGTTTCCGGTCTTCTTTCAAGGCCCGGTCGATGGTAGCAGGGCTTATGCGCAAAAGTTTTTTCCTGACCTCGGGAGTAATCGCGAAATCAGGCCAGGCCTGGAAGAAGGGCATCTGGTCCCGGATAAGGGGGGCTAAAAGTTTCCCGCAACGGAAGGAGAAGAAGGCCCAGATGGTTCTGAGGGACGCAATCACCTCCGGTCCGTAGATCGGTTTTCTCCCGCCTCCTTTCCGCCGCTTAGCGGTTCCCGCTTTCAGTTTGACGGGTTTGCCGTCCACGGTGAGGAAGCGTTCCTTCCCCCAGCGGGTTAAGAGGAGGAGTGCATACTTCCGGTGATACCCGGTCAACCGGATATACTCGTCCAGGATTCCGGTTTTTTCTTTCCGGTTCAATGCCTGTCGATACCGGGGAGCATATTCCCTGGTCAACGCCTGTTTTTCTTTCATCGTAAATCCCATACAGCCCTCCGATCCCTTCATCGGCTGGGTCTG
>JAISBS010000113.1 GCA_031266075.1 Treponema sp. | reverse complement strand
GTACGCACCCGGTTTCTGGCTCCCGTCTTCGGGACGAACCAGCATCTTTTTCAGCGGGTGGAAATCTCGGGCAAGGTGGAGATACCGGTAGCCAAACCCTGAAGCCTGCGCCGGGGTTCGGGGAACCCCGGCTGACCGCGCATGAATGGCAATTGCCGAACGCCCGGCGCGGGTTTCAGGAACCGGTGGATTTTTCAACCCCTTCTGTTTTCGCTTTCGCTTCCTTTTCCGCCTGTTCCCCCGGCGGATCGCGGAACAAAAAATCCAGTTCCTCCATCCTACCGCTCTGACGGTAACTAAACCAGGCGGATTCGCAAAAAACCAGGTGATCCAGCAGCCTGAGGTCCAGGACTTCCGCCGAAGTTTTGAGCCGGGCGGTAATGTCATCATCTTCGGCGGAGGGCTGGAGCCGCCCCGAAGGATGATTGTGGGCGACCGCCAGGGCCGCCGCCCGGTCCAGGATGACATCGGCAAAAACTTCCCGGGGATGCACGATGGTCCGGTTCAGGAGGCCCACGGTTACCACCCGGACCGACAGTACCTCATGGGCGCCGTTGAGGGAAAGGCAGAGAAAACGTTCCTGCTTGCGGTCCGCGTAGTGCCTGACCAGGGTAAAAATATCCTGGGGATGCTTAATCTTGACGCCGGCGGCTCCCCAGCGCCGGCGGCCATATTCCAGCATGGCCACCACGGTACAGGCTTTGCTGAGTCCCAGGCCGCAGAGACGGGTAATTTCCTTAACCGGTGGAATATCCTTGTGCCGGTCAAGCCGTTCGAGCAGTTCCCCGGCCAAAACCGCAACGTTCTTGCCCCGGATCCCCGTGTTAAGAAGTATGGCCAGGAGTTCATGATCCGACAGGGCTTCCGGCCCCATGGACAAAAGGCGTTCCCGGGGACGTTCGTCGGCAGAAATGATCCAGGGGTTCCGGGTCTTTTCACCCGCCCGGTCGTGTACTTCAAGGGCCCCGATAAAACCGGGATACAAATTTTCTTTCATATCCCTATATATGGGGTCAAAATGCAGGGCGCTTTAACTTTTTGAAAAAAATATCGAAAAAAAGCGCGCTTCTTCCCCAATCAGGCGGGCGCGAAGCTTCGATTCGGCGGAACAGCCCCGGGTAAAAAAAATTCGGGTTGCCCCGCGGGACAGCCGATAAAAAGGACATGAGCATTTTCAATCGTTACGCCGGTCCGGCGGCGCTGGCGGCCTTTCTTGCGCCGGCGCTGCTGGCGTCCTGCCTCTCCGTTACGGCGCGGCATCCCGCGCCGCCAAGTCCCGAATTTATCATGGGCCAGGGAAAGGTCTCCGCCAAAGGGCTTTCCCGCTTTCTGGCGGAAAGCAATCCGGCGGCGGACCGGGCTTTTGCGGCCCGGCTGTCGGAATATTATGTAAACGAAGCCGCCGCCGAAGGGGTGAACCATGATGTGGCCTTTGCCCAGATGTGCCTGGAAACCGGGTTCCTCAACTACGGCGGCCTGGTAAGCCCCGATATGAACAACTTCTGCGGCCTGGGTTCCACCGGGCCGGGACACCCCGGCGAGGTCTTCCCCGAACCCCGGATCGGTGTCCGAGCCCATATTCAGCACCTGAAAGCCTATGCCACCACGGCTCCCCTGAACCAGGAACTGGTGGATCCCCGGTACCGGTGGGTCCGGTACGGATCTTCCCCGGCGGTACAGGGACTTGCGGGAACCTGGGCCGCGGACCGGGCCTATGGAGACAAGCTCAGGGCCATGCTGGAACGGCTGTACCGCTCCGCCTTTGGTTGACGGGAACCGCCGGGGGCCAGGAAGCGCGAGCCTGCGGTTCGGGGTTACTCCCCGGAGCTTTCCTGATGGCGGTAAAAGGTGCCGCCGAAAAAGGTTTCCACCATTTTATTTTTTTCGCAGCTGAGTTCAAAACGGTCGTCGTCGTAGAAAAAAATCTGTACCGGCACATTGTTGAAGGACTTGACGGCAAAGCCCCAAAATCTGCCCGAGGTCTCCGTCATGTTCTGTAATACGTATTCGCCGTTTTCGATGACAACTCTGCCGTCGATTATTCCCCGGCCCACACCGGGATCCAGGGAGGCGGTAAAGGACAAATTCTCCATATCCATGACCAGGGTTTTCCCGGCCCTTTTTTCCAGCCGGTTTGACCAGACCCCTGTCAGACGGCGGTCAATAACCTCATCGCCGCTGCCGTAAGACCGGAAACCGGCCAATCCCAGAAAAAAAACCAGAACCAAAAATTTTCCGCCCCTTCCGGGATTTTTAAATTTTTTCACAATCCGTCTCCTTCCCAAATTATCCAGCATCTCAATTTTAAATATTGGATGCTGTTCCGAAACTTTGGTTTCCGGAACAGCCTTATTATGATACAAAAGGCCCAAAAAGCCAACCGGGGCTTGTTCCAAACCCCAGTTGGCGCGAAGCCCCGGAAACCCCGGTGGGGCCGCCGGCGGTTTTCCTATGGTTCCACCCAGCCCCGGCTCCGGCCCACCGCCTTGCGCCAGCCCGACAGCAGGGCGGCCCGTTTTTCTTCCCCCATGGCGGGGCGGAAAAGGGCGTCGCATTTCCACCGGGATTTAATCTCGTTTTGGTCTTTCCAGAACCCCACGGCAATGCCCGCAAGACACGCGGCCCCCAGGGCGGTGGTTTCCCGGATTCTTGGCCGAAGGATGTTCCCTTCCATAATGTCCGCCTGGAACTGCATCAAAAAAGCGTCTCCGCTGGCGCCGCCGTCTACTTTCAGTTCCTCAAGGCGAAGGCCCGTGTCCTTTTCCATGGCCCGAACCAGGTCCAGACTCTGGTAGGCGATGGATTCCTCCGCCGCCCGGACAATATGGCTGCGCCTGGTTCCCCGGGTTATTCCCATGATGCAGCCCCGGGCGTACATATCCCAGTAGGGAGCGCCCAGGCCCGTGAAGGCCGGAACCAGATAGACCCCTCCGGTATCCGCCGCCTTGCCGGCGTAGTAGGCGGCGTCGGCGCTTTCGGAAATAAAACGCAGTTCGTCCCGGAGCCACTGGATTACCGCGCCGCCGGCAAAAACGCTGCCCTCTAGGGCATAGCGCGGATTCCCCGGAAGGCCGGCGGCAATGGTGGTGATAAGGCCGTTTTTGCTTTCCGCCGGACTTTCCCCGGTATTCATCAGGAGAAAACAGCCGGTGCCGTAGGTGTTTTTCGCCTCCCCCTTTTCAAAACAGCACTGGCCGAAAAGGGCTGCCTGCTGATCCCCCGCGTCGCCGGTAATGGGAATTTCATCCCCCCGGATGTTTACGGCGCCGTAAATTTCGCTGGACGATTTTACCTCCGGCAGCATTTGCCGGGGAATGTCCAGGGCGTCAAGGAGCCGGTCGTCCCAGTCGAGCCGGTGAATATCGTAGATCATGGTGCGGCTGGCATTGGTATAATCGGTTACGTGGGCCGCTCCTCCGGAAAATTTCCAGATGAGCCAGGAGTCTACAGTACCGAAAAGAATCTCGCCGTCCCGGGCCTTTTCCCGGGCCCCTTCGACATGATCGAGGATCCATTTGATTTTTGTTCCCGAAAAATAGGCGTCCGGCACCAGGCCGGTTGTTTTTTTGATATAATCCCCCAGGCCCGCTTTTATCAGGCTGTCCACGATCCCCGCGGTCCGGCGGCACTGCCACACAATGGCGTTGTATATGGGCCGCCCGGTGTTCCGATCCCAGAGGATCGTGGTTTCCCGCTGATTGGTAACACCGATGGCGGCAATGTCCCGGGCAAAAATATTGTACTTGGCGATAAGCTCCGCCATGACCGCATACTGGGAGGAATAAATCTCCATGGGATCATGCTCCACCCAGCCTTCCCGCGGGTAGATCTGCGGAAACTCCCGCTGTTCAAGGCCGACGATGTTTTGTTCATGGTCAAAAAGAATGGCCCGGGAACTGGTGGTTCCCTGATCCAGCGCCAGAATATATTTACCCATCAAAACCCTCCTTGAATTTGCACTTTTTCTTATCCCGTATTATATTTTGCTTATGAAAAAAAGCAAATGGATTTTTATGGCGGCGGTTTTGGTTTTTTTATGCGCCGGCGCCTGTCAAAACGGTTCCCCCCGGGAGGGCGGGGAAGCTAAAAACCGGTTTTTACTCCGTAAAACGGCCCGGCCTGTTCTCCTCTTGCCTGAACAGAAAAGAGGAAGCCCCCGGATGAATTTAAACCTCGTCCTCCTGGATGTTACCGGCAGCAGGGAACGGGAGGTTTTTTTCAGAAACCTGCTCTATGAGGGCCGGAGTCTCCCGGAATACCAGAAGGCGCTTATCGAAGAGTACCGGGCGGCTTTTATTGCCGGACAGGAACAGAACCCGGAAAATTCCGGCGCCCCCCTTGACTGGAATTACGGGGAATATATGGATTTCCGAATCTACCAGGACCGGTGGATCGTGCTAAGCCGGGAGAAGGACTATTATACCGGCGGCGCCCACGGTATGCGGGACAAGACCTATTATACGGTTGATCTGGCGGAACTCAAAAACCTCTCCCATGAAGACCTTTTGACCGCACCGGAAAGCCCGGAGTTTTACGGCCTGGTTTTGGAGGCGCTTCGGGAGAAAGACGGCCTGGAAAAAGACGCCCCCCTTTCTTCGGGAATCTATTTTTATGACGCCCCTGAAACCGGCTCCAGTTTTTTTCCGGGCCCCGAAGGTCTTGGTTTTCACTGGAATCCTTATGAGATAGCCCCCTATTCGGAGGGACCTGTCGAAGTGGTTATCCCCTGGGAAAAAATTGAAGGGCTCCTCAATGACAGGGGCCAAAGCATACGGAGTCTGTTCAAGCCCCGTTCCTGATTCTCCGATAATAGCCATGGAGGATCTTGATGAAACGTTACTGCATAAAATGCCGGACGGGGCGGGTTGAATATATCGATATGCTCAGGGAAACCGAAGAGGGCTTTTTCATCCGCCTGACCCGCCTGAGCGACGGCAATGAAAAAATCTCCGACGAATTTATGACCCGGAGCCTTTTTGATATGTGCGTAAAAACCGGCTATATCTATGAAATGACCCAGGAGGCCAGCTCGGTGGCCTGAGGCCCGAAGGCATCCGCAAAAACAGTTTTCGGGATTTTTTCATCCTGAATTACCGGATAGCGGAGGCATTGCTGCTTTAACGCGGGAGTTGTTCAGAACCCGCGGTTTCTGAACAACTCCATTGAACAGAATTCTTTCCTCCTTTACAATAAACGTATGAAAATCCGCTTAAAAATATTTCTCGTGGTTCTGCCGCTGGTGATCGTGAGCCTGTGCCTGGCGGAGGCGGCATCCTACTTTCAGGCGGTCAACGGCGTTACCCGGATAGCCCGGCAGTTTTTGGGCTTCAAGCAGGAGAACCTGCGAAAGTACGCGGAAAACCAGTGGGCCCTGCTGGTGGAAAACAACTACGCCGGGCGGCCCGATATGGTGGAGGCCGCACAGGAGGCGCTTAAAATCTACGCACAGGGCATCGTCCTCAGCGATACGGAGATCATATTCGCCCTGGATGACACGGGAACGGCGGTGATGTCCACTTCTCCCCTGGAGATCCGGCCCGAAGAAAAGGCCCCCCTCCGTTCCCTGCTGGAAACGGAACCTCAAGGGCTGGTCCACATTACCGCGGGGGGAGAAAGACGGGCGGCCTCGGTTTTTTATTTTACCCCCTTCCGCTGGTTTATTGTTCTTTCGGAAAAAAGTTCCGTCTTCTACCGGGATGCAAACCGGATTGCCCTGCAAACAGTCATTACCCTGGGTCTTTCCATCGCCGTTTCGGTGATCCTGCTGATTCTGGTAACCCGGCGGCTGACCAGTCCCCTGGACCGGATCGTTACGGCCATGAACCGGATCATCGACGAAGCGGATCTTTCCTCCCGGGTGGAGGTGGAATACCAGGATGAAACGGGCAGGCTGGCCCATACCTTCAACCTGATGATCGGCGAACTTGACCGGGCCTACCGCCAGATTAAAAGCTACGCCTTTGACGCCGCATTGAAGGGGAAAGAAGAACAGCGGATCCGCCAGATATTCCAGAAGTATGTGCCCGCGGATATTATCAACCGGTTTATCGCCAACCCCGCGGCCATGTATAAGGGGGAAAACCGGACGCTGGCGATCCTCTTTTCCGACATCCGGGGTTTTACCGCTATTTCCGAGGGGATGAAGGACCCGGCGGATCTGGTGGATTCCCTGAACCGCTATTTTTCCGGCCAGGTAGACATTATCTACCGGAGGAACGGCATTGTAGACAAATACATCGGCGACGCCATCATGGCCTTCTGGGGGGCCCCGGCCAGACACGAAGACGACGGGCGGCAGTCGGTTCTTTCGGGCCTGGACATGATCGACGCGCTGGCGGCTTTTAACAAAAACCAGAAGCGGCTGGGAAAGCCGGAATTCCATATCGGCGTGGGCATTAATTACGGGGAAGTTACGGTGGGAAACATCGGCAGCGAGCGGAAGATGGACTACACGGTGATCGGCGACAATGTGAACCTGGCCTCCCGGATGGAGGGGCTTACCAAAACCTACCATGCGGAACTCCTTATCACCGAAAGCCTCTACGGGGAACTGCAAAAAACGCCCGCCGGTGAAAGCGCCCTCTTTTTCCGCCTCCTTGACACGGTGGCGGTAAAGGGCAAAAGCCAGGGGGTGAAAATCTACACGGTAAAACGCGGACTCAGCGCCGCAGAGGAAAAAGCCTGGCCCGTCCACAATGCGGGAATGGCGCTGTACTACCGCCGGGCCTTCCGGGAAGCGGCAATGAAATTTAAAGAAGTCTGCGCCTTTCTGCCCGGCGATTTTAACGGTGAAAATCTTTTCCGCCGCTGCGCGGTCTATGCCTCAAACCCGCCCCCGGAAGACTGGGACGGCGTTGAGGTGATGCACAGTAAATAAGGAACCTCTGAAAACTGAAGTTTTTTGAGGTTCCCAAAAGAGTTTTCTATTGGCTGAGGGCTTGCAGGGCCTGACGAATTGCCTCAAGCTGGGTGTTCAAGCTGCTGATGGTCTCCGTCTGGGCGGCGTTGGCCGATTGCAGTTCGCTGATCCTGGCCTCCCGCGTGGTGATAATTTCGCTCTGCGCGGCGCTCTGGGACTGGAGGCCCGCGATGGTTTGTTCCCGGTCGTTTACCTGCTGCTGGAGGGACTGGTTCAGGGTCCGCAGGGCGGAGAGGGCTTCCTGGGTTTCGGCAACCTGCCGGCCCAGATCGGAACCCTGGGAATTATAGGCGGCGATGGTACGGTTCAGTTCGGCGAGGCTTTCTTCCAGCCGGGCGTTCCGGGTTTGTAAGTCGGCGATGAGCCGCGCCGCCTCAGCGTCAGAGGGCGGCGTTCCCCCGGCGTTCCTTATGGCCTCGCGGATCATCAGATCCAGCGCATCGGCGGAGGCGGCGTAGATTTCCCGCCGGGAGAACGCCGGGGGGCTGCCGGTAAAGGCGGGAGAGACGAGAAATTCCCGCAGGGCCTGTAGCGCCGCCGCAGCCTCTCCCAGCCGGCCCCCCCGGATGTGGTTCAGCGCCGCGCCGTAATAGCCTGCCACTTGGCCTTCGATAACTGCGGCCTTTTCCTGCGCCCCGGAAAGCCGTTCCAGTTCGCTCCGGGCGGAACCAAGTTCGGCCTGGCTCCGCTCCGATACGGCGTTCAGTTCCCGGGTCCGGGCCTCAAGCTGGGCGTGGAGGTTTGCCTCCCGGTTCCGGGAGGCTTCCAGTATTTGGGATCGTTCATCCTGCAGGGTGGAAAGGCTGGCCCGGTATTCGTCCTGGAGCTTTTGCAGATTCGATTCCGAGGCGGCCCGTTCCGCGTCAAGACGCTGGCGGTAACCGGCCAGTTCCGTGTTCATCCGGGCGATCCGCTCGGCGTCAAACTGCCGCATCCGCTCGGCGATGGCCGCTTCGGATAAATTCTGATCCACCAGCCGCTGCCGTTCCACCGCAAAAGCTTCGCCCATCTCCTTCCGCAGTTCCGCTTCTTTATCGCCCATCATGGTTTCCACCGAGGACTGGAGGTTTTGCAGTTCCGAATCAACCCCGGTGAGTTTTGACGAGATGAGGGATATTTCACTTTCCTTGGCTTCCAGCCGGGAATTGGTCTCCCGCCGGATTTCTTCGATAAGGGCCCGTTCCGCGGGGTTGTAGGCCGCGGGGCTTTCCCGGAACCGGACTTCGTCTTTCCCGTGAAAAACCGAAAGGGAAAAAAAGCCGCCGCCCAAAACGAGGATCGCCGCGACATTCACCAGTACGGGAAAAAAACTCCCCCGCTTTTGCGCGCGGAGGGGGGGCTTTTCGCGGGAAAGGGCCCGGCGGTTTTTTTCGGCCACCCGGTTTATCCCCGCGAGAATCTCCCGCTGTTCGTCTTCGGAAATGCCCGAACCCGTATCAAAGGCGAAGCCTGAATCCCGCATGGAGAAGGACTGAGCAGGGGCAGGCCCCGCTGCCGCGGGAAGGCCGGAACCGGAAACCCCGTTTATATGTTCCAAAAAATCCTCCTACTTCACATCCACTTTTGCCGCTTCCTTGGCCGCCAGCCTGACCCCCCCGGCCTTGAGGCCCTTCACCTGATAATCCTGGGCCCTGAAATTTTCCGCCAGCACCTTGAGCCGGGGCCGGGGCGTGTAGCGGAGGGTAAAGCTGAATTTCTGCCGGGTATCCACATGAAGCGCCGTTGCCCCTTCGGGAACCAGCGAGTATTCCTTGTTCATGATCCACCCTTCAATAACGCAGCGTTTGATGCAGGCATAGCCGCTTTCTTTTTCTTTATAAATAATGGTAAAAATCGTCCGGGAAAGTTCATCCTTGTCGGCCACGCCGATCCACCAGGCGTTGGGGCCGGCGAATACCTTGTCAGGAAGATCCGCCACTGTCCAGGTTCCGTTGTTGCGAACCGTGAGGATCCGGTCAAAGGGCGAAACCGTCGCCACCACGTCCCCGGCCACCGCGGTTCCCAGATACCCGGTTTTTTTGTCGTACTTCAGTTCCAGATCCCGCTTGACCACTTCCTTCACGTCCACCTTGTCAAAGACGCCGACCTTGGTTTTCCGTTCCCCCCTGCCCAGTTCCTCATCGGCCTGTATCTTGGCGATGATGCCGTCGAGAAACGAAATGGCATAGGCGGTAATGTTTTTCAGGTGGGCGTTGATCGCCTTGATCCGGGCCTGTATCTGGGCCATTTCTTCCCGGGCCCGGTTGATGTCGTAGAGCGAAATCCGCCGGATGGGAATTTTGAGGAGGTGTTCCACATCGTCGTGACTGACCCCCCGGGAACCCACTTCCTTGAGGAACGGTTTGAAGCCGGAAATTACCGAGTCCCCAACCCCTTTGGCGGTTTTCATTTTTTCAATATTTTTGTAGATCCGCTCCTCAATAAAAATACGCTCCAGGGTCCGCAGGTGGAGTCTGTCCAGGAGTTCTTTTTTTTCCAGTTCCAGTTCTTTGGTAAGGATTTTCACCAGTTGCTTGGCGTGATGCTTTACCACCTCCGTTACGGTCATCACCGCGGGAAGACCGTCCTTGATCACCAGGAAGTTTACCGAAATGCTCTGCTCACATTCGGTAAAGGCAAACAGGGCGTCCACCGTTTCTTCCGAATAGACCCCCCGGGCCAGCTTGATCTCGATCTCCACCTTTTCGGTAGTGTAGTCGTTGATGCCCTGTATCTTGATCCGCCCCGCCTTGGCGGCGGTCTCGATGCTGCCCATGATGCTTTCGGTGGTGGAGCCGAAGGGCAGTTCCCGGATCACAATCCGCTTGGGGTCCGAGGTGTCGAGTCTCGCCCGGACCAGCGCCCTGCCGTTCCCGTCCCGGTAATCCGAAACATCCACCATACCCCCGGTGGGGAAGTCGGGGAAGAGCTGAAACTTTTTCCCAAGGAGGCAGGCCTTCTCCGCCTCCAGCACCTCGATGGCGTTATGGGGCAGAATTTTAGTAGACATTCCCACGGCGATCCCTTCGGCCCCCATGACCAGCGCCACGGGAATTTTCGCGGGAAAAAGAACGGGCTCCCGGTTCCGGCCATCGTAGGAATCGGCCATATCGGTCAGTTTGGGATTGTAAAAAATATCTTTTGAAAGGGGGGTAGCCCGGCATTCAATGTACCGGGCCGCCGAGGCTTCATCGCCGGTGTAGATGTTCCCGAAGTTCCCCTGGCGGTCGATAAACAGATCCTTGTTGGCCAGCACTACCAGAGCCGACCCGATGGAGGCGTCGCCGTGGGGGTGGTACTTCATGCAGTGGCCCACCACGTTGGCCACCTTGTGGAACTTCCCGTCGTCCATCTCGAAAAGCGAGTGCAGTATCCGCCGCTGCACCGGTTTAAGGCCGTCTTCCAGATCCGGAATCGCCCGGTCTTTGATCACATAGGACGCATATTCGAGAAAATTTTTATCAAATAAATTTTTGATGTATGCCACGTTATTCTCCGTTTCTGCCCGCTATAACTCCAATGGGAAATCATAACCAAAAAGAAAGAAAAAGGCAAGAAACCTGAGGTCGTTCCAACCCCGAAGTTTCGGCGCAGCTTCACCTCCTTTAGTCCGGCATCCATGCTGCCGGGCGGCGGGTTCCCAAAAACAAAACCCCGGCGGGCCGCTTTTCACGGTTATTTCACCGGACTTTCACAAAATCCTGACATTCGGGGGTTAAAAAAGGCCCATCTTGATTATGAAGGAGTATGGTATGAAAGCTTTGAAACCGGCCGCCGGCCTGCTGGGAGCCCTGATTCTTTTTACGGTTCTGGCGGGATGTAATGCCAGAAAACCGGATGTTTCCGCGCCCGCGGGCTGGCCGCAGGAACTGGTTATGTGTTACCTCCCCAACGAGGCCAGCGAGGAGCTGGCGGAATACCGGAGCGCCCTGCAGGGGGCCTTGAGCGCCGCCCTGGGTATCAATGTCCGGGAGATCAACGCGGCGGATTATAACGCCGTGGTGGAGGCCATGCGGACCAA
>JAISBS010000097.1 GCA_031266075.1 Treponema sp. | reverse complement strand
ACCCCCGGTCTTCTGGGAAGAAACGGAAGATGACCGGACCCAAAAGACGGTTCACCGCTGCCATGAACCCAGGCTATATGCTTACCGTTCTTTTCGGAAAGTAAATGCAGGAGCCCTGGGCCCGGCGGCGGGCGCCGTTTAAGCCCGGGAATCCCGGCAGGGAACTTTCAGAGGCCCCCGGTTGGGGTTCCGGTTATTCCTGACTTTGGCCGTCCCTGTTTTTCCCGGCTTGACCGGCTTCCTCTTTTTTCGCCTCTGCCCGGTCTTTTATGTCGGCTATGCCGATAAATACCGCAATCAGGGCCACAAAGACCGCAATAACCGGCAGGCCGCCCCGAAGGAAGGCCAATACGTCCTCCCACCAGCCAAGGCCGAAACCCGCCGTCTCCGGGGGCAGCACGGCAAACAGCGCCGCGGCCAAAATTACCAAACCAAGCAACAGGGCTTTCATTTCATTCCTCCATAAAAATTCTATAATAAGGGACCCTCTGAAAACTGAAGCTTTCAGAGGGTTTTCGTGCCCCGCCGGGGTTTTCCAACGTCCCCCCATAAGGGCCCGGAGAAACATCCACCCTTTGAGTTTCAGAAAATCCGGGGCGACAACCGGCTAACGCCGGTACTTTCTAAAAACCATCACGATAAAGGCGATGATAAAAAAAGTTGTCCGCAGACAGGGGAGGATAATAGCCGCTGCCGGAACCGAGCCGATAAGGAAACGATCCCCGCCGCTGACGCCGAATATATCCAGAATCGAATATACGGTTTCGATATACGCCGCAACCGTGCCGATGACTATGAGCATCCAGGCCACATCCCTGGTTTTTGACCAGAGCATGATGGCGAAAAAAGAAGCCAGCGCGCCCAAAACCAGGCGACTGGTGATATAGACAATTTGTCCGGTGTCCATGTGAAAAGTATTACCTGTTTGGGGTTAAAATTTCAATAGAGTTGTTGGGAAACTTCAGGTTTCAGAGGTTCCCACAAGTCAAATAGCTGTTTGTTGCCCGCATTGTTACCCGCATTGTTACCCGCTTTGCTCCGTCAGGAGTGCCGCCAGTTTCGCCTCCTCGCCGGGGGACAGGGCTCCGGGGAGGATCAAGGGTTCTTCCGGCTCCGGAGGGACAAGGAAGCCCGCCGCGAGGAACCGGCGGAAGACGCCGGCCCAGGTTTCCGGGTCCGGCCTTTCCCGGAGGCTCAGGTAAATGCCCCGGCGTTCCCAGGGGCTGTTGTCTATGGCGGCCCGGAGTTTCCGGTACGGACAGCGCCCCCGGCCCGGCCCGGCGGCGATGAGATCATACACGCCCCTGGTCAGGACCGCCAGCAGTGCCGGGGGAACAAGGTCTGAGGGGGGAAAAGGGCAGTCAGGCGCGGCCCCTTCCGAAGCGGCAGCGCCGGGATTCAGCGCCGGGTCTACCGCCAGGATCAGCGGAGCCGGGGGCCGGCCCGGCGTCTGGTTCATGCCGGGCAGCAGGGGAATCAGCACGGGGACGCCATCCGGCGCGGCCAGGGGCGCCGCCTCGTCAAGGAAGGGCCGCCAGACGGAAAGGGCCGGGCGGGCCCCCGGCTCCCCGCCGGAAAGGGCGAAGGGGGCCGCGGGATCACAGGCGCGCGCCGGGGGCGGGAGGGCCGCGGGATCACAGGCGCGCGCCGGGGGCGGGAGGCCCGCTGCCTCCCAAAGGCCGGAAAGGGAGACCCCCGGCCCGTAGATACGGAAAATCCGGCGGGGGAAAAGCCTGTCCAGGGCCCTGAAAAACCGTTTTTCCAGGGGGTGTGGCAGGGCGCCGAGGAGACCCCGGTCTGCGGCGTTTTTGAACTCCCGCAGCAGCGCCGGGGGCTTGTGGCCGAGGATCGCAGATCCGCCGTTCTGCCAGAGATCTACCAGGCGGCCTCCGTCCTCCCGGCGGTTTTGGGTGTAAAGGTGAAAATCCCTGGCCCGAAGCACCGGGGGAACGCTTCGCAAAAGGGAGACCGGGAAAGGGCGTGGGGTGTTCATCCTCATTCCCCTATTTTGGTAAAGGCGGCGCTTTGAAAGGCGCTGGCAAAGCGTTTTTCATGGCCGGTTTCAAAACGGACCCGGATCAGGGGCCCGTCTTCCCCCTCCCGGATCTCCACCACCGCGCCGTATCCGTGGTCATCGTGGAAAATCCGGTCTCCCAGCCGCCATTTGCCGTCGGAGGAAATTTTTCCCGACCCGCCGGAGGGCTGCCGCGATGTCCCTGTCGAAGTCTTAAATCCAGAGGGAGCCTTGCCGATGATCCGCAGGGCGCTATGGTCAAGCTCCCGGAGGAAAAGGCTCGGTTCTAAAAAGAGGGTTCGGCCATAGGGCCGCCGCATGGCGCAGGACGCAAGGTACAGTTCATCCATGGCCCTGGTGGCCCCCACGTAAAAAAGCCGCCGTTCCTCCTCCAGTTCTTCGTTTTTTTTGTCCTCCCGGGGAAAGATCCCCTGCTCCAGCCCGGTCATAATTACCCGTCGGAACTCCAGCCCCTTGGTATTGTGAAAGGTGATAAGGGTTACGGCGCCGTCTTTGGCGGCCTTTGCTTCGGCGCTGTCCTCCAAGGAGCGGTCAAGTTCGATGTGTTCAAGGAATTCCAGCAGCCCCTCCATGGAGTCCGGGTAGAGGCTTGCGGCATTGGCCAGTTCCTGAAGGTTGCCAAGCCGCTGGTTGCCGGAAATTTCGTCCTGGGATTGATGATATTCGCCGATCCCTGATTCCTGAATGAGCCTGACCGCCAGCGCCGAGAGTCCCTCCCCGGGGACCAGGCCCTCCTGTTTTTTGGCGGCCCGCGTTTTTTTCCCCCCCGCCGCCTGTTCCGGCTCCGGGGAAAGCAGGGCCCGGCCCCCTTCAATCACTTTGAGGAAGATTTCAAGGCCGGAACGGGCCCTGGGGGAAAGTTCGGACAGCAGGGCCCTGGCCGCGGCCTCCAGGCTGCCCGCCTGCGCCGGGTCTTCGGCGGGGAGGGACGCGGCGGCCCCGGCAATCCGGTCTACGGTAACGGGCCCCACTCCCCGGCTGGGCTTGTTCACCACCCGGCGGAAGGCCACTTCGTCCCGGGGGTTCACCAGAAAGGACAGCAGGGCCAGCGCATCCTTGATTTCCTCCCGCTCGTAAAATTTCAGGGAGCCCACCACCCGGTAGGGGATGCCCCGGTGGAGGAATTCGGTCTCAAAGCCCAGAGATTGGGCGTTGGTCCGGTACAGAATCGCCCAGTCGGACCAGGCGGCGGCGGTTTTTTTCACCGAATTTTCAATCAGTTCGGCGCAAAAGGCGGTTTCTTCATTCTGACCGACAAGAAAGGCCAGCACCGGCAGCTTCCCCTCGCCCCGCTGGGCCTTGAGGGTTTTCCCCAGCCGCCCCTGATTGCGGCTCACTACCGAAGAGGCGGCCTGGAGGATCGGCAGGGTGGAGCGGTAATTCCGTTCCAGCCGGATAATCTCGGCGCCGGGAAAGCGGTCGGGGAATTCCAGAATGTTGCGCACCTCCGCCCCCCGGAAGCGGTAGATCGACTGATCGTCATCCCCCACCACACAGACATAGGTCTGCGCGCCGCAGAGTTCCCTGAGCAGTTCAAACTGGGCCACATTGGCATCCTGATACTCGTCCACGAGGATCACCCGGAAGCGATCCCGGATCCGGGCGGCCAGTTCCGGTTCCTGCCGGAGGATTTCCACGGGTTTTTTGATAAGATCGCCGAAGTCCACGTTGCCGATCTTCGCCAGCCGTTCTTCGTATCTGGCATAGAGCTTCCGAAAGGATTTCCGGTGATCGATTTGATCCAGTTCCGGGTCTTCGGGGGAAATGAAAAAGTCCTTGGCCCGGGAGATGCGGCGGGCGGCCTGTTTGATCTCCGCCCTGGGCGTGTCTTCCATCAGGGTGGAAAGAAGGGAAACCATGTCATCATCATCGTAGATTACAAAACCCGGCTCCAGGCCCCCGAAGCGCCCGTTCCGCCTGAGAAACCAGGCCCCGAAGGAATGGAAGGTTCGCAGCATGGCGTCCCCGGCGCGGCCATCGATGAGCCGGGCCCGGTCCGCCATTTCCCGGGCCGCCTTGTTGGTGAACGTTACCGCCAGAATAGACCGGGGGTCTACTCCCCGTTCCCGGATGAGCCAGGCGATCTTGGTGGTGATCACCCGGGTTTTCCCCGACCCCGCTCCGGCCAGGATAAGGAGGGGCCGTCCCGTATGGAGGACCGCCTGTCGCTGTTCGGGGTTCAGGGGTTCAAGGTAGGGGGGAACGGGGAGCGGCGGTTCGGAACTCATGGAGCTATTATAGCAGGAGCAGGTTAATGAATCTATGGAGCATGGAAATCTTCCTCCGGCTCGAATCTTCCCTCCAGGGGCGTGGGCATCTTCATGTATATATCCGCCATAGGGTCCAGGTTTGATTTGTTCCAGGTTCCCCAGCGGGGTTTTCGCAGATAGTGGTTTTTGATAACCGCGCCCTCTGAGTCCAGCAGCTCCCAGGAAAGGGGGGCCGCAATGCCGTCCATGGATTCAATGCCGTAGCCCTCTATTTCTTTGCAGGGACGAAGGGTAAAGCGTATGGGGCGGTTTTTTATGGTCTCGTTGTATCTAATCCGCTCCTCCAGTTCTTTCGGCCAAATGTTGTACCGCTTCCCGTCTTCGCTGATAATTACCGCGTACGACTTGGCCAAAGCATCCTGGGGGGAAACAATATACCGGCTGAAAAGATCTATCCTCCCGTCAAAGGTGAAGTTCTCCGATGCACAGGAGGCAAGGATGACACCGAAGGCCAGTACGGCGATAAAGGGTTTTGTCCGCATGGTTGCCTCCTCTACGGTATATGCGGGCGCATCGGGTCTGTTCCATCCGCGGGCTCCGCCTTAAAGATCCAGTCGCCCCATGGATCCAAATTGAGCTTGTTCCAGGTCCCCCAGCGGGTCTTCCGTAAATAGTGATCCTTTTCGATCTCGCCGTTTGAGTCCAGTATCTCCCAGGAAAGGGGCTCAACGGTGCCGTCTACATATACCAGCCCGTACCCGTCAGTTCTTTTTTGGGGACGGACGGTAAAGCGTATCAAATGGTTTTTTATGCTGCTGTTGTCCTGTATCCGTTCCTCCAGTTCTTTCGGCCAGATGTTGTACCGGTTTCCGTCTTCGCTGACAATCACCGCGTATCCCCTGAATCGGGAGTCTGTAGGCCCCACTGGGAATGGACGAGTTGCAGTTGGCGGCGCATCATAGACATCTTGAAGCTCTATCCTCCCATCAAAGGTGAAGATCTCCGATGCACAGGAGGCAAGGATGACACCGAAGGCCAGTACGGCGATAAAGGGTTTTGTCCGCATAGTTGCCTCCTCTACGGTATATGCGGGCGCATCGGGCCTGTTCCATCCGCGGGCTCCGCCTTAAAGATCCGGTCGCGCCATGTATCCAAATTGGGCTTGTTCCAGGTTCCCCAGCGGGTCTTCCGTAAATAATGGTCCTTTTTTATCTCACCATCCCAGTTCAGTATCTCCCAGGAAAGGGGTTCAACGGTGCCGTCTACATATACCAGCCCGTACCCGTCAGTTCTTTTTTTGGGCCGGACGATAAAGCGTATCAAATGGTTTGTTATACTGCTGTTGTGTCGTATCCGCTCTTCCAGTTTCTTCGGCCAGATGTTGTACCGTTTTCCGTCTTCGCTGACAATCACCGCGTATCCTATGAACCGGGAGTCTGTGGGCCCCTCCGGGAGTGGGCGAGGTGCGCTTGGCGGCGCATAATAGACGCTTTGAAGCTCTATCCTCCCGTCAAAGGTGAAGTTCTCCGATGCGCAGGAAGTAAGGATGATGGCGAGGGCCAGTACGGTGATAAAGCGTGTTGTCCGCATGGCTACCTCACCATGATATAAAGATCAACATTCGGGTTATTCGGGCGCTGAAAACTCACTTCCAGATTTCCGCTGACATTCTGCCATATCGTATAGGATTGGATTAGCAGGGCATGGGCGTTCATACCAAAGCCGTAATAAAGGCTGGGAATCAGCGGTCCCCGGTAACCGGCGGGGAAATTGACAATATTCGGCACTCTATAGGGCCGGCTCCAGAGATTAACGGCAGAAAAGGAATAAAAGGGTATGGTTTCGCTGATCCGGTTAAAGGACAGCCGGTCGCTTTGATAGATGTCGTTGCCGTAGATCAGGGCTTCCCCATAGCGGCCCAGGGCGTCTTGCCAGGTTCTTACGCCGGGAACCGGGTTGACGGAAGAGGACAGGGCGGCGTTGACCGACGCCGTATCCATGTAATTGTTGGAGGCCATCTCTTTGAGCAGGGCCGCGCCGCCGAAGTTCCGGACCAGGTAGGCTCCAAATTCATAGGCGTTGGCATAGGAAACCATCAGATCCTCCGTGTTCCATTTATTTACCCCAAGAGCGGAATAGTTGACCATAAATTCAACTGCCCACCTATACGCGGGATGACCCGGATCATCGAACCCTATGCCCATTTGGGGGCCTATCAGGTCCTCGGCAAGCATGGCCATCATCTCGGTGTACCAGGGGTTGCTTGATCCCGGCAGCCCCCGGACCATCCGTTTTTCATGGTAGCTGATCATGTGCTGGAATTCGTGGATCAGCGTGGAATATATTGCTTTGGGCTGGAACTCGGTAAATTCCGCGTCCAGGTAGAACATCTCCGCCAGATTCGTCTGGGGGTGTTTATCCCAATTGTTTATATCTGCCTGGGCATAAAGATCCTTGGCCCAAAAAAAACCGGCTGTGTTGGCGTTTCCGGTTCCCTGGTCAAAGTCAATGTCGTATATTAAAATATGAATCTTTGCGTCCCCGTCTATGCCGCCGGGGTTGGCGGCGCCGGGGCCGCCGGGCTCCCGGCCAAATATTTCTGTGGTATAGCCGTAGACTAGGTTAAATTTATTCGCAATTTCCTGGGCCTGGCTCGTCGTAACAAGACGGTCATTGGGCCGTAACAGGTCCGAATAGCTGGCGTCGGCTATCCACACCTTGGCCTTGGCGGACTCGGCCCGGAGCGTTGCCGGCAGTTCTATCCATGCCTCGTTTTCATCCTGGACCCAGAAATTCCGCGTGTCCCCCAGGGCATAGGTACTCATGGTTCCCATGTCCCGGAGCCACCGCGCACTCTGCGTCGGAGCGGGACCATTGTTAAAAGCCATCGCTTCGGGATCATCTTTCAATATCAATTTTCCGGCGGGCTGGAACTGCGGAAACTCCGCCGGGATAGGGCCGGAAACGGCAAACCGCTCAGAGGATGAACCGGTGCCTTGCGGGCGGGTAAAGGCCCAGCCGGAATCGAGAGCATCAATTTCGGTATCGCTCCGGTTCACCCTTACCAGAAAGACGCTGTGGCGATCAAGACCCGATAATGTTGTAATCCCTCTTGTACCGCCTCCCTGAGTATAATCGGCGCTGCTGATCTTCCAGACCGGACCGCCGGAGAAACCGGTATAAGGTGCAGCGGCGTCATGTCTGCCAATTACAACTGTAAAGTCATGGTCTTCCGGTTTCGGTTCCGGTTCCGTTATTGGCCCTCCGCAGCCCGCGACAAGAAGGGCAGCCAATAGGGCAAAAAAACATCTCTTTTTCATACAAACCTCCTTTCGGGCGGGCGCGCAAAGACCGGCCCGAAATGCCTTGCTGCCATTGGACTTGTTCAATAACCCGGTTGGTTATCTCACAAGTCTCGCAAAATGCTCCGCATTTTTGCTGCTTTTAAGCGGAAGTTGTTCAAAAACTGAAGTTTTTAAACAACCCTATTATACACCTCAGTTCCCGGCGGCGTCAAATCTTTTTGGTCTACCATTGTTTACGCGCTGTCTTTTTTATATGCCGGGCGTGCGTTACCGTATCTAACAACAGCCTGCGGCTGCCCTCCCGCGCTCTGCCGGGGATTTTTCTACCCGGCCCGGGCCTGCAAATCAAAGCCCGTCCGGGCAAAAACCTTTGTCCGTACCAGGGTTCCCGGCTCAAGACGCCGGTCATCCCCGCAGTGGATCACCGTGGCGCCGTCCACCTCCGGGGCCTGGCAGGAGAGACGGCCCAGGTAGAGGCCCGCTTCGCCTTCGATTTTTTCTTCCACCAGCGCCTCATACGTTTTTCCGGTAAAGCGATCCATGTTTTTTTCGGTAAGGGGCGTCTGCCGTTCTTCCACCAGCAACCTGCGGGCTGCGGCAATTTTTTTGGAGACCCGGTTTTTCATGGCGCAGGCGTCGGTGTCTTCCTCCGGGGAAAAGGTAAAACAGCCCAGCCAGTCCAGCCGGGCCCGTTCCTGAAAATCCAGCAGGGCGGCAAAGTCCTCGTCCGTTTCGCCGGGAAAGCCGGTCATAAAAGTGGAACGGATTGCCGCACCGGGGAGCCGCCCGCGGATGGTTTCAAGGAGCCGCAGGTAGGTTTCGGCGTTTCCCCGGCGGTTCATGGCGGCAAGAATTTTCGCCGAACCGTGCTGAAAAGGAATGTCGAAATAGGGCAGGAAGCGGCGATCCCTGGCCATGATGTCCAGAATAGGCAGGGGGAAGTTGTCCGGGTGGATGTAGAGAAGCCGCACCCAGAAACGGCCTTCCAGGGCGGAAAGGGCTTCCAGCAAATCCGGGAGCCCGGCGCCCGGCGCCCGGTAGGAGCCGGTATCCTGACCGATAAGGTTGATTTCCCGGACGCCCCGGCGGAGCAGTTCCTGACATTCGGCGAGAATGTCCGGCACGGGGCGGCAAACCAGGGAACCCCGGATCAGGGGGATGGCGCAGAAGGCGCAGCGGTTGTTGCAGCCCTCGCTGATTTTGACATAGGCGGAGCCGGGCAGGGAAAGCAGGGGCCTTTGGCCGGGGGTGGAAATCGGGACAACGCCGCCGGCTGACGGCCCGGCATGGCCCGGCCCCGCGGCGGTTTCGGCGGCCTCCGGTTCCCGGCGCGGTTCCCTGCCCAGGGCCCGGTCCGCGGCGGCGCTTATACGGGCAAGGTCCGTGTTGCCGAATAAAACATCCGCCTCGGGAAGCGATTCGGCCAGTTCCGCCCGGTATCGCTGGGAGAGGCACCCGGCCAGGAGAATTTTTTTGTCCGGGTAAAGCTTCCGCCAGCCAAGAACCGCGTTGATCGATTCCCGTTTGGCGCTTTCGATAAAACCGCAGGAATTGACAATGATGAGGTCCGCCCCGCCGGGATCGTCCGCGGCGGTCCAGCCTGAGTTGTTCAGGCAGGCCATCATGGTCTCCGCGTCCACCTGGTTTTTTACACAGCCGAAAGGATCAAGAAAATAACGCACGGTGATCCAAAAAATTACCGGGAAGCGCCTGTTTCAAGCCGGGCCAGTATCAGGCGGTAGCGGTTTTCTTCATCCCGAACCCAGCGAATGTCCGCCACCACCACTTCCCCGGCGCCGCCCAGTTCCAGGGGAACCGTCCGGCCCCCGCCGATGACCTGGATCTTCGCCGCCTGGGCGTTACTGGCCCAGACGCGGATGCCGTTTTGGGCCTGGATGTTGAGTTCATCGGCACGCTGAAAATACCGTTCGTTCCGGTCCTGCCGGTCCCGCTCGAAAAGAATTTCCCACCGGAACATACAGTAGCCCTGAAACACCGACTGGAGGGTAAAGGGGTAGGCGCTGGGGGAGGAAAAGATCACCGTGGCCCCCGCGGGAGCCGGAACAGCGGCTTCGGCGGGCGTTGTTCCTCCTGCCGCACCGGCGGCGGGCTGTTCAACAACCAGGGCGGAAACCATCTCGAACCGCAAAAGCGCCCCGGTGGCGCTGTCGTTTTTGACAAAATCCGCCGCGGTAATCTGAAGTTCCGCAATGCCGTCGCTGTTCAGGTCAACATTAACCTTCTGGCTCAAATCCAAAAGCAGTTCCCCGACGGGAGTAGTGAGGGTCAGGGCTTCGCCCAGGTTGGATAGTTCCAGCCTGTACTGGTCGGCCCCCAGGGGAACCAGCACCGAGTCCCCCTGGTATAAACGGCGCTCCATAAAATCGGCGTCCATCGCAAATTCGGAAATCCCCCGGCTTACCGGCGCCGGAGGGGGAGCGCGGCGGGGACGGTTAAGAAAAAGGAAACCCCCCAGACCCGCAATAACCAGAGCCCCCAGGGTAATCGCCAGCGGAACCAGTATCCGGGGAAGCGGCGAAGGGGATTTGAGGAGCTGTTCTACCGGAACAGGCTGTTCCTGTATTTTCAGGGCCCGGTACAGGGAAAGCTGTTCCTGGACATCCAGGCCGAGGTACTCGCTGTAGTTTCGCAAAAAGCCAATGATATACGGCTCGCCGGGGAAGCTGGAAAAATTTTCCGTTTCCAGAGCTTCCAGATACCGGCTGGCAATATTGGTGTCCCGGCTTATTTCTTCAAATTTCAGACCCCTTCGCTCGCGGGCGGTCTTTAGTTTTTCTCCCAGGGATTCCACCCCTTTCCTCCTCTTGCCAAACTATACGCGCCGTTTAAATTCTTCAATTTCAAAAAACCGTTCCAAAAGCTGAAATTCCGGGAACGCCTCAATTGGTATCTCTGAACAGGAAATTGTTATAGAGGTTTGCCGAAGCGGGGGAGTCGTAAATAAACCGCTGTTCGGGAATCCCCTGGTTGATTTTGATCCCGGCGAAATCAAACTGAACCAGCCCTTCGGCAATGGTTCTCCCCTCGATACGGCGGATCAGTTTGGTGTTCGGATCGATATTCAGGATGATCTCCCGGAACCCCTCGGAGATGTTTTGCCGGGTAAGCCGGATTTTTACCACCCGGTCAGAAGCGGAGTTGTCCAGAGGAACGGGATCCGGCCCGGTTACAAAGGCGGGGACATAGTTCCGGCGCAGGAGCATCAAGCCCTGGGCGCTGGCCATGGAGGCCCCGGCGGAAGCGGGCCGGCGGCTGGGGCTGATTTCCTGGTTCAGCACCGCCCGGTATTCCGGCAGATAGATTGTAAGCAGTTCGCCGTTAAAGACGATCACCTGATTGGCGGGGCTGGTAAAATCGATCCGCAGAAAGGATGGGGTCAGGTAGCTCGCCCGGCCCCGCATTTCGCTGTTCCCGGAACGGATAGTAATGTTGGCCTCGTAATCCCTTATGATCCCGTAACGCTCGGCCACCGAATCCAGGTATCCTTTCGCCGTGATGATTTCCTGGGCGGAAAGGGAAAAACCGCAGAGCAGCGCCAAACCTGTAAAAAACCATGATTTCATGGAAACACCTCATATTTACCGGTTTCTATCGTAACCCATACGGGCAATAAGGGCAAGAGGATTGATCAACACTGGGTTGATCAAAATCCTCCGGGAGCGTGGTATGACACGCCCGCGCTTCCGGCCCCTTCCTGCTGCGTCTTTCGTATGGTATTATGCCGCTTATGAGCGAACACCTTATGCGGCACAACAAATTTTTTCTGTCCGGCGGAAGAACTCTGGCCCTCTGCGGCCTCCTTCTGGCCCTTGCCTCCCCGTGTTTCCCCCAGGGAAGTGTCCAAAAGACCCCGCTTCCCAAGCCCCCGGCCCCGCCGGATTCCACCGCGGCGGAAGTAAACCCCGGCGACATTCCCGCCGCCAACGGAATTTCCCCGGTCCCGGTTGCCCAGACCCCTTCCGGCGCGGCGGATTCCCGGCGGGCCGAAGACGTGATGAAGGCCCTGGCCGCGGCCTACCCGGAACGGATTGACCGGGTGGAGCGGCGAAACGGGGACTGGGCGGTCTTCCTGCGGGAAACAGCGGATCAAAAAGGGGACTGGTATTATTACGCCGGGGGGCGGCTGCTCCCGGAAGAACTACGGGCCCAGGCCCAGGATTATGATCCCCAGCCTTTTTACAACTACTCCGCCGAACTGCCCCCCTGGCAGCCGCCGGACGCGGAACAGGCGGAACGGTTCAAAAACCAGGCGGAACGGCGGCGGCTCCATCCGCCCAAACGGTCCCAGCATTTTTACGACAGCCTCTGGCGCAGCCACAGCCGGGATGAATCCTGGGATCGGGTCAAGTCTCTCCGTTTTCTTGGCCGTCCGGTATTGGTTCATTATATGATTCTGGAAGAACTGGCCCTGGTGGAGGAGCGGATTCTGGGGGAAGCAAAAACGAATCCCCAGGTCAGGCAGTGGATCAACGGCCTGAATACGCTGGACGGCTGGAACTGGCGGAGCATTGCCGATACCCAGAGCAGGAGCTTTCACGCCTACGGCGCGGCGCTGGATCTGCTGCCTAAATCCCTGGGGGGCCGGGAAACCTACTGGCTCTGGGCCGCCCGGAAAACCCCCGAATGGTGGACCATATCCTATGAGCGGCGGGTTCACCCTCCCGAGGCAGTGATCAAAGCCTTTGAAGCCTACGGCTTCCTCTGGGGCGGGAAATGGCTCTTTTTTGACACCATGCACTTTGAATACCGTCCGGAGATTTTGATACTCGCCCAAATGCCACCCCTTCATATCCATTAGCCGGGAGCGTTCTCTCTGCCAAAACCGGCGGGAAAAGCCTTTCGGCGACATCTTTGTCGCTTCCGGTTATTTGTTGAAAAAACGAATAACCGGGACAATGCAACAAGCCTATGGAAAAAAGAATCGACGAAGGGGACATCCGCCTCCTCGTAAGCAAAAACCTGAAACGTCTGCGGGATCTTCAAAATATTTCCCAGCTTAATTTGGCCCTCAGGGCGGATCTGACCCATAACTTTATCAACGATATTGAAAACTGCAAAAAAGGCGTTTCCTGCAAAAGCCTGGCAAAGCTTTCCGCGGCCCTGATGGTAGAACCCTACCAGTTTTTTCTGCCCGAATCGGTGGCCGACGACGGTTTTAGCGGTTATGCCTTTGACCTGAACGATTCGTTCCAGAAGGCGGTCGGAAAAGTGATGAGCCGCTATCTGCCGGAAAAAGACCCGGAAGCGTAATGAAGGGAGCCGCCGTCCCAGACCCCTACTTCCAGTTTGCGGGGATGCTGCCGTGGTCGCTCAAGCCGGTGCAGCCGTAAAACGTATACCGGCGACTGCTGGGCACGGCCCCGCCAAAACCGGTCTGTATGGCGGCCTGGGCAAAACCGGTCAGCCCGCCGCAGCCGGAGAAAGTACTGGACATATTAAAACTACTGGCATTGAGCCTGGTCTCGTCCATAATCTGAACCGTTATCAGATCGTTGATACTGGCGGCCAGGCTGCTGCAGTTGTAAAACATCAGGGAAAAAATACCGCTGGTACCGTTGGGCACGGCGGGAAGGGTGAAGCCGGCGGGCAGCACGGCCAGTTTGCTACAGTCGCGAAACATATCGGCAAAAATATCGCTGGTACCGTTGGGCACGGCGGGGAGGGTGAAGCCTTCGGGCAGCGCGGCCAGGCTGCTGCAGCCGTAAAACATCCGGAAAAAAATACCGCTGGTACCGTTGGGCACGGCGGGGAGGGTGAACCCCTCAGGCAACGCGGCCAGGCTGCTGCAGTTGAAAAACATATCGGCAAAAATATCGCTGGTTCCGTTGGGCACGTCGGGGAGGGACAACCCCTCGGGCCGCGCGGCCAGGCTGTTGCAGTAGAAAAACATATCGGCAAAAATATCGCTGGTACCGTTGGGCACGGCGGGGAGGGTGAAGCCGGCGGGTAGCGCGGCCAGGCTGCTACAGCCGGAAAACATAAAGGAAAAAATATCGCTGGTTCCGTTGGGCACGGCGGGGAGGATGAAGCCGGCGGGCAGCGCGGCCAGGCTGCGGCAGCCGCGAAACATCTGGGAAAAAACATCGCTGGTTCCGTTCGGCACATCGGGGAGCAGGGTCGCGGAAACTTCGTTCAGATTGGTACACTGGTAAAAACAATACGCCCAGGCAGAGGGGAATGCCGTCACGCTGGTGTTTTCCGCCAGGTATCCCAGGGCCTTCAGCAGCTTTTGTTTGTTGGCTGCGGCGTTTGACCCGCTTGTGTTGTTACGAAACCCAAAGGCCGCGTGGCCCGTATTACCGGCCGCCCGGATCTGTATGTAGTATCGTTCCGCCGCGGGAAACGTGTGTCCTATCCCGGCATCCAGCGCGCCGGTTCCGGTTTCGTGTTCCTCCGCCGTGCCGTCCCCCCAGTCGATGTACCAGTCATAGGCCCAGACATTGTTCGCGGGAATGGTAAAGGCTTTATCCGCCCCCGCGTCGACCCGCAGGATCAGGGTACCCGGAACCGCCGGGGGCGGGGGCGGTTCCGGTTTCTGCACGACCTGGGGCGCGGGGTCTTTGAACAGTTCCCGGAGCCAGGGGTTCCCGCAGCCCGCAGCCAGAATCAGGACGGCGGCCCCCAACAGGGCCAGGGTTTTTCGTGTTCCTGTTCCCTTCACTTTGAACCTCCTTTTGAGGGAAAGACATAGCCGAATCCCAGGGTTCCGTCCACAATAAAGGGGTAGCCGCCCCGGAACAGGGCTTCGGCGTACCAGGAACCCAGGGGCAGGCGGATACCCAGGCCCCCGGAACCCATGGCCGGCGCGTGGAACTCCTGGTTTTTGAAGAGGAGGCTGGCCCCGGTCCCGGCTTCCAGGAAGAGGAAGAGGAAGCCCGGATACCAGCGGACAAAGAGACCGGGTTCCAGACTAAGGAGCCCGTCAAGGGAATAAGCGAGTTCCAGGCGGGCGGCGGCGGAAAATCCTGCGGGGAGGCGGTATTCACCGGAGAGGGAAGCGCCGAAGCCGAAGCGTTCGGGGGAATAGAGGTTGAGGCCGGCTCCCAGGCCGAGCGAGAAGGGGCCCGGCGGTGTTTCCTGTGCGGGGAGGCGGGTAGCGCTTAGGAGGAAGAGGCAGAACAGGGCGGCAGGGAAGCGCCGGATTTTTCCCCCGGACGGGCAATTCCTAGTAAGTCTATCGGGGGGGGGGGGGGGGGGGGATGTAAATGGGAGGTTACTTAAAATTTTAAAAAATTGTTTTAAAAAAAAAAAAAAGGGTAAAAAATAAAACCCAAATGGGCGCACCGGAGTGAAAAGGAA
>JAISBS010000063.1 GCA_031266075.1 Treponema sp. | reverse complement strand
AGAGGATCCCTTGTCTTCCAAGGCCTGGGATATGTACGAAGCGGCGGATGTGATTCGGGAATTTTCAGGCTTCCCGGGGGGGGACGACCTGGAAACCATCATCCGGGAAGTGCTGGCGCTGTTTTTCGCGGGCAAAAAAATCGCCGCCGAAACTTCGGCGGCTGTACAAAATCGCTGGGAAGCGGGCGGGTGATAATTCCCCCGGTTTACCGGTCTATCCGCAAAGTAACCGACTTTGTGGACAGACACTAATTCATGGTTTTATAATATTTATAAAAATTCGCCTCTATGGTCTGCATGTCCGGCATGGGGAAAAAGCGGCAGCTCTCCTGGGAGGAGAACATAAACCCGTGGCGGATCATCCGGGCCGGAATCCGGTCGAAGGGGCAGTCCAGGGAAAGCCCCTTCTGGGTCTTGGCGGGAATCCGCTGTACTTCGTAGATGGCGTCCCGGAGCTTGGATGGATGAAGGCCCGGAATAGGGGACTGCATCAGGGGATTGAGGGTAAACTCTTCAAGAAATTCATCAATGCTAAATTCAAGCTGGGTATAAAAAATTTTCGGCGCCCCCTTGGGGTTTCCCGGTACGGTAACATACCGGCCAAAATCCGCAAAGTTGCTTTTAGAAAGAACCAGCATCCGGATGGGGGCTATCTCCGCGTAGATCCGCAGAATATTCTGGGAAGGCGCGGTTTCAAAGTCCGCCGGATCAATATGCATGGTGTATCCCGCCGGCGTTGAAAGGTACAGAGACCGGATCGCCTGGAAATCAACGTTTTCCAAAACCCGGTAGGAGGCGATAAATTTGGTGGACTTGGGGCGGCCGTCGTCGTGGGGTACGAGGGCCTTCATCCCCGCCTCAATATCAAAAAAATCATTCCTGAATTCCGGGTCCAGTTCGGCGAACACCAGCCGCCCCTGATAATCCCGGGCGGACCCCACAGTATAGTGCCGGGCAAAACGTTCCGGGTTAAGCTGGGAACCGATCAGTGAGGGATTGGGGAAACAGATCATGTATAAATAATTGGTATACGACATGTTACCTCCAGAAATTTTTCAGCATGGGGGCGATGACCAGGGAAATAACCGCCATCAGTTTGATAAGGATATTGAGGGCCGGCCCCGCGGTGTCCTTAAAGGGATCGCCTACCGTATCGCCCACCACAGACGCTTTGTGGGCATCGGAGCCCCGGCCCCCGGAGGCGCCCCCCTCGATCATCTTTTTCGCGTTGTCCCAGGCCCCGCCGGCATTGGACATGAAGGTCGCCAGAATAACGCCGGAAACGGTAACGCCCACCAGCACCCCGGCCAGCATTTCTATCCCACCGGTAAAGCCCACCAAAGGAGGGGTTATGATGGCGATAAAACCGGGCAGCAGCATTTCCTTGAGGGCCGCGGCGGTGGATATGCCGATACACCGTTTGTAATCCGGCTCCTCCGTATCCTGCAGGATGCCGGGCCTTTCCCGGAACTGCCGGCGCACTTCCTCGATCATGGCAAAGGCCGCCCTGCCAATGGCGGTCATGGAAAGAGATGAAAAAAGGAAGGGGATTACCGCCCCCAAAAGCAGCCCCGCCAACACGGGCACGGAAGTCAGATCGATGCTTTGGAGGCCCGCCTGTTCCCGGAAGGCGGTAAAGAGAATGATCGCCGTCAGGGCCGCAGAGCCAATGGCGAACCCTTTGCCGATAGCGGCGGTGGTATTGCCCACCGCGTCAAGTTTGTCGGTGATTGTCCTGACTTCGTGGGGAAATTCCGCCATTACCGCCAGGCCCCCGGCGTTGTCGGCGATGGGCCCGTAGGCGTCTACCGCAAGCTGTATGCCCAATGTGATGAGCATACCCAGGGCTCCGATTCCCACGCCGTAAAACCCCGCCAGGCCGTAGCTCCCCATAATGGCGGCCACAATCAGGAGGACCGCGGGGAAACAGGACATCATCCCCATGCCCAGGCCGGTGATGATGTTGGTGGCCGCCCCGGTTTCGGAGGAATGAACAATGGCCCTGACCGGCCGCGTATCGGTGCCGGTAAAAAATTCCGTCAGGATGCCGATGAGGGAACCGGACAGGAGCCCCACGATAACCGCCAGGTATATCCGCCCCGCGCCTATGCCCCCCGCCATGCTTTCGGTTCCCAGAAAAAAGCGGATCAGCGGGTAGGCCAGGGCGGCGGCGATGAGGGCGGCCCCGATGGAGCCGGTGTTCAGGGCCCGCTGGGGGGAGCGCCCTTCCCGGACCTTCACAAAAAATATGCCGATGATGGACGAGACCACCCCCGTTACGCACAGGAGCAGGGGAAGCCCCGCCAGCTTCAGGCGGAACAGGTCGCCCGCGCTGCCTGAGGCGGCGGGGACTACCGAGAGGCCCAGGATCATGCTGCCGATAAGGGAGCCTACATAGGACTCAAAAAGGTCGGCCCCCATGCCCGCCACGTCGCCTACGTTATCCCCCACGCTGTCGGCAATAACCGCGGGGTTCCGGGCATCGTCTTCCGGAATGCCCGCCTCAACCTTGCCCACCAGGTCTGCCCCCACGTCGGCGGCTTTGGTAAAGATACCGCCGCCCACCCGGGCAAACAGGGCGATACAGGAGGCCCCCAGGGAAAAACCCGACAAGACGGGAAACACGCTTTCCGCCAGTTCTCCCGCCGTCCCGCCGAAGGCCTGTATGGCCGCCAGGAGAACCAGAAACACGCCCAGCAGGGCCAGGCCCACCACGCTCATCCCCATGACCGAGCCGCCGGAAAAGGCAATCCGCAGGGCGGGGTTGATCCCCTTTTGCGCGGCCTGGGTTGTCCGGGAGTTCGACGCGGTGGCGATCACCATTCCGGCAAATCCGGCAAGACCGGAACAAAAGGCCCCCAGCAGAAAAGACAGGCTCTGAAAACGAACCGCCCCCCGCTGCCCGGCAAAAAGAAACGCCGCCGCAATGATCACAAAGGGCAGAAGGACGGAATACTCTCTTTTCAGAAAAGCCATAGCCCCGTCGGCGACAAAGCCTGAGATTTTCCGCAGGTCTTCGTTTTCAACAGGCTGCTTCAGGATCCACCGCGACCGCAATACGGCGTACAAAAGCGCCGCCAGACTGCCGCAGAGGGTAATTATTAATATAATATGCAGCATATTTATATTTTATAACGAAACACTCAATTCAACAACTAAAATTACAATAGAGTTGTTCGGAAACATAGAAAACCTCCCTTTTTTGCACTAATCTCTAAGTATGCGTATTATACAACAATTAGGATTGATTCTGGCCTTCGGCTTTGCCGGTGAAATTCTGGCCCGCCTCGTTCCCGCCGGTATGCCCGCCAGTGTGCTGGGGCTTTTGCTCATGCTGGCCTGCCTGGGTTTCCGCCTGCTCAAGCCGGAACACCTGGGGGAAACCGCGGATTTTTTAAGCGCCAATATGGCCTTCTTTTTTCTCCCCGCGGTGGCGCTGGTATTGAACAATTTCGACGTAATTCAAGGGGTGGTCCTCAAGCTTTTGGCGATCTGTATCCTCGGTACGTTTTTTACCTTCGCCGTGACTTACGGAACGGTACGGCTCTTTCAAATCATATTGAAAAAAAGGACGTAAAACATGGAACTTTTGTCCCTCCCCGTCTGCGGGATCGTCATCAGCATTATCTGTTACGCCGTGGGTATCCAGGTCAGGAAGCTCCTCCCTTCACCTTTTACCAACCCCATGATTATCGCCAATGCCCTGATCATCCTGGCCATTGTATATACGCCCCTCACGCTGGAACAGTATATGGCCGGGGGAAACGTGATAACGATGTTTATCGTTCCTGTAACCGTGATTCTGGCTTTGCGGATCTACCGGCAGCGGGCGCTTTTTAAGGCCAACGCCATCCCCATCGCGGCGGGCTGCGCGGCCGGTTCCGCCGCGTCGGTATTCAGCGTCCTCTTTTTATGCCGGGTTTTCGGCGTGGACCAGGCCGTCACCGTATCCCTGCTTCCCAAGTCGGTTACCACCGCCATTGCCCTGGAACTGGTCCAGAAAAACGGCGGCATTCCGGGTCTTGCCGCTTCGGCGGTGATTGTTACCGGCGTGTTCAGCGCCGCTTTTTCCCCTTTTTTTATCAAATTTTTCCGGCTCAGGGACCCCATAGCCGCCGGGGTGGCCCTGGGCGCTTCGGGCCACGCCATTGGAACCGCCGCCGCCCTGGAACTGGGAGAAATCCAGGGGGCTATGGGGGGTATCGCCATCAGCCTTATGGGGATAATGACCAGTCTTATCTTCCTGTTTTTATTTTAGGATAACCATGAACGCCCTCATCAAACCCCACCGTTTTACGGGAACCTTCCGGGCGCCCGCGTCCAAGTCCCACACTATCCGGCGTCTGTTGATAGCCTCCCTGGCCGGCGGGGTGTCGGAAATTGACTACCCCCTGGATTCCCTGGACGCCCGTTCCTGCCTGGCCGTATGCCGGGGCCTGGGGGTGGAGATTGAGGAACATTGCGCCGCCGATCCCCGGTGCCCCAATCAGGCGGACGCGGAGGGAAAACGGCTGGTCCGGTGGACGGTGAAGGGCGCCGGGGAACGTTTACCCCGCGGCGCCGGCGGAGTCTTGTCCCGGAAGTCCGCCGGCGCCGGGGAACCCCTCCGCCTGGATGTGGGGAATTCGGGCACCACCCTGTTCCTGGCCCTGGCCGCCGCGGCCCTGGGGAGGGAACCGGTGGAATTTACCGGGGATGAGCAGATTCAGCGCCGCAGCGCCGCCGCCCTGCTGGAAGCCCTTTCGGGCCTGGGCATCCGGGCGGAATCCCTCCGCGGGAATGGCTGCGCCCCCATCCTCATACAGGGCCCCTGGAAAGGCGGCCGGATCAGCCTCCCCTGCCCCACGAGCCAGTACCTTTCGGCGATCCTGCTGGCCGCTCCCCTGGCCCCGCCGGGAACGGTCACGGACATTGAGGTGCCGCTCCTCAACGAAAAACCTTATATTGAACTTACCTTGTCTTACCTCAAAGCCCAGC
>JAISBS010000092.1 GCA_031266075.1 Treponema sp. | reverse complement strand
TGATTCGTAGCGAAGGGTACATACCCAAGAGCCCGCTTGCGCGGGGGAGCTTTAGGGCGTTATAAAGGGTATGTACCCTGAGTCTAATACTTTATGAGAACAACATACCTCGTCCCTTTAGGGCGAGGTTGTTGATTCGGCAAAAATATTAAAACATTATATTTCTGGAAATGGTGAAGATATAGAAATAATTTCAAAATATTTTTATGAATCAAAAACAAGGGAACCTCTGAAAACTTCAATGCTCCGCATTTTTGCTGCTTTTAAGCGGATTTGTTTAAAAACTGAAGTTTTGGAACAGCCTCACTTTACGAATAATGAACTAATTATTTTTCCAGTGTCTTTATTTATAATACAACTAAATCCATTCCACGCATATCCTCTAATATTGTTTTCAACCGTGTTTAAATCTGTATAAATGTCATCCTTATCAGGTAATTCCGCATACCATTTTATTTCCACATCATTATTTATACATAAAATATTTGACAAATATTTTTTAGCATTAAATTCATAATAATGCAACAATATATACACATCATGTTCATCTATGATAATTTTCTCTATCGGGGTGTTTCCAAAACAATTTGTTTTAATAATATTTCCATTGTTTATATCAATTTTATTTATAGAATTATTTATAAAACAAAATAATTCGTTTTGTATTTTATGTAGCCCTTTTATTTCTTCAATTATTATATTTTCAAAAATTATTTTCCACAATATTTTATTATTATATTTGGCGGACAAGATAATGTCATATTGTTTTGTTTCATTTGTAAATTGTTCAAAAATATATTCTGTTGAGTCTATTTTATACGATATGGTTTCCATATTTTAACTTTGTCCTTTTTTTATTCGCAGTGGGGTCTAATACTCCGTCAGACCTTCGGTCTGAACTCTGCCGCGCGGTTGTTGATCCTGTAAAGAATTGCGGCCTGGAAGACTTGAAGCCTCCGCAGTTTCGCCTCCTGCTCAACCGCTCCGACCCGCCTCGCTCTGCTGCCGGCGGCATCCATGCCGCCTTTTCCTCCCGCTGGCCGGCACAGCCCCCGGAAGTTCAAGTTTCCTTTTTTCTGTCTGATACTGCATTTTGCGGCCTAGAAGACTTGAACTTCCATGCCTCTCGGCACCAGCACCTCAAGCTGGCGTGTCTACCAGTTCCACCAAGGCCGCATATATGACGGTAACGTACCGGTACTTTGGCAGATTTTGCCGTTTGTGTCAAGGATTTCCAGTCCGGCGGGCCGCCATCCTGCGAATGTCTCTTCGGAGGTGCCAGGATCCGGGAACAGCGGCATCCCTGCCGCCCGGTCTGTCTGAGACGGACGGCGCCCCGGGACTGGGCGGCTTTAACGGCTCCGGGCGCCGATCAGATGATCTTCATTCCCCAGCCGCAGGAGTTTCCAGACCACGGGGGTTTCCTGACCCAGCCGCCAGAAGCCGATGTGTCTTACCCCCAGCGCCTTGTATAGTTCCATCCGGGCGGAAAGGGAGAAGGCGTCCTCATAGTAGACCCTGACTTTCACGGGAACTTCATAATTGAAGGTAGGAATACCGTTTTCCCGGCGGATTTCGGTGATGTGGTTTTCGTCCAGGAGGTTTTTGATGCTGGAGTACAAATAGGCTTTTGAGGGATTGGTGCTGCCCCAGGCCCGGCCATAAAAGGGAAGTCCCATAATGAGTTTTTCCGGGCCGATTTCAGCCAGGGCGTATTCGGCCACCCGTCTGCACCAGGACAGGGACGCAATGGGTCCCGGCGCGCTGGCAGACCAGTGTTCATCGTAGGCCATCACCAGAATGCGATCTACCAGGGGCTTGATTTTTCTGTAGTCAAAAACATCGTTGTTGACCGGCCTTGTCCGCGCCGGAAGGGCGATGGTGAACATTTTGCCGCCCAGCCCGGCCCGCAGATCGCCAAGGAAGGAGAGAAAGGCTCCGCCGTCCCGCTGGGGGATATATTCAAAATCAATCTGGAGGCCGGTAAAGTTTTTTGCCGCGGTCAAAAGATCGGCAATCAGGGCTTTTCGCTCGGCGCTTCCTTCCATAAGCACAAAATGGGTCAGGGACCGGCTGTTGCAGGCCACTACCAGGTGAACCCTGCCGGAAAAATTCCTGATGTTCCGGGGGTTGGGAACGTCCGTCAGTTTGCCGTAGGCGTCGATTTCCGCCCCAAAGTACCCAATGTCCGAAAGGGGCAGGTTTTTTGACAGGGCGGACTCCCGGCCCGCCACCACATAGCCCCAGATTTCCGGGAAAGACGAGACGGGCAATTCTGCTTCCGAAGCGGGAAAGGTCAGCAGATTGCCGAATTCCTCCCAAAAGGCCGTATCCTCCGCAGCCCCCGGATTTTTTGCCGCCGGGGAGGGGCCACCCGAGCAAGCGGCCAGGAGAGAAAAAAAGAGCGGCAACAGGTACAGGCATCCGGCAAAACGTTTCACTATTATGAAATACGGCATGAAATCCCTTTGAGTCAAGTAAAAAAAGCTTTCCCGCGGTCTTTCGGCGGCAACCGGCAGATCGCCGCAATTTCCCCCGTTTCTTTCTTTAATTTATCCTTCATTTGCCCCTTGACCTTTTTGGCCGCCTGTTTCATACTAAAAGCCCATCCGGTTGGGCCGCCTGGCCTGAAGCCGCCGGACAATCTTGAGGAAAGGAGACGTCGAAGTGCCCTGCGGAAGAAAGCGCAAACTGAGAAAAATTGCGACCCATAAACGGAAAAAGAAACTGCGGAAGAACAGACACAAGAACAAATAGCGTAAATCCGGGGCCTTTTATGCCTGACAGATAATCAAAATGGGGATATAATTCTATTATAATGAGAGATCCCGCTCCCCTGTTATCCCGGATTGCCGATCCGGGCGATCTGAAAAATTTGAGCCCGCTGGAGCTGAACCGCCTGGCCGCCGAAATCCGGGAAACTATTGTATCCACCGTAAGCCGGAACGGGGGGCATTTGTCCTCCAATCTGGGGGTGGTGGAGCTGACTATCGCCCTGCACCGGGTTTTTAACACCCCGGAGGACAAAATTGTCTGGGATGTGGGGCACCAATGTTACGCCCACAAACTGCTCACCGGGCGCTACGGCGCTTTTTCCACCCTGCGGAAGGCCGGAGGGCTGGCGGGTTTTCCCAAAATCGAAGAAAGTCCCCACGACTGCTTTAACACGGGCCACGCTTCCACCTCCATTTCCGCGGCCCTGGGCCTTTTGGCGGGGGATCAACTCCGGGGCGGGACAGCGCGGGCCGTGGCGGTTATCGGTGACGGGGCTCTGACCGGGGGGCTGGCCTACGAGGCCCTGTCCCATGCGGGTCAGTTGGGGCTTCCCCTGGTCGTGATCCTCAACGACAACAAGATGTCCATCAGCCCCAATGTGGGGGGGCTTTCCAAGTACCTGAGCCGCCTTTCGATGAAGGCGAAATATCAGAGTTTCCGCCGGAAATTCGATTCTGTGGCGAAAAAACTGCCCTGTATCGGGAATGTGTTTTTTGACCTGGTGATCCGGCTGAAACGGGCGGTGAAGGCGGTTTTTTACACCGACAATTTTTTTGTGGATCTGGGCTTTGAATACGTGGGGCCCATTGAGGGGCACCAAATCCAGCGGCTTGTGGACGTATTCCGGGATGTCCGGCGGCTGGATCGTCCGGTGGTGATCCATGTGATTACCCGGAAGGGCAAGGGCTACGGCTTTGCGGAAGACGATCCGGGGAATTACCACGGGGTGGGGTCTTTCTGCATGGCCGGGGGGCTTTCGACGGATCGCCGTCCCCCGCCGGCCCGCGGCCTGCGGCCTTTTACCGACGCCTTTAGCCGGGCCATGCTACAGGCCGCCCAACGGGACGGGAGGGTGGTGGGTATCACTGCGGCCATGGAAAAAGGGACGGGGCTTGCGACTTTTCACAAGGCCTTTCCCCGCCGTTTTTTTGACGTGGGCATCGCCGAGGCCCACGCGGTTACCTTTGCGGCGGGCCTGGCCCGGCAGGGGCTTAAGCCCGTGGCGGCGATTTATTCTACCTTTATTCAGCGGGCCACGGATCAGGTGATCCACGATGTGGGGCTTCAGGGGCTTCCGGTTATTTTCGCCCTGGACCGGGCTGGTTTTGTGGGGGAGGACGGGGAGACCCATCAGGGGCTTTTTGACATAAGCCTGTTCCGCCCCGTGCCGGGCATGACGATCCTGACCCCCGCGGGGGAGAACGAGTTGTCCCTGATGCTGGACTGGGCCCTGAACCGGACCGCCGAACCCGCCGGGGATCCCGGCCCCGGCCCGGCCCCCGATCCCAAACCGGCCCCCGGCCCGGTCATGATTCGTTATCCAAAGACGGCCTATCCCGCCGATATTCCGGCCTTTGCGGAATCGCTGGAACCGGGCCGGGGGGTGTGGATCCGGCAGGGCCGGGAAAAAGCCCCGGTTTGCATTGCCTTTACCGGAAGCCTCTACCCCGAGGCGCTGGATGCGGCGGCTCTGCTTGAAGGCCGGGGTATCGGCGCGGACCTGTACCATCTCCGTTTCCTCAAACCGGTTGATGAAGATTATCTGGCCGCCCTGATGGACCGGTACGAATTAACGGTCTTTGTGGAAGAGGGTATCCGGGAGGGCGGCTTTGGGGAATACGCCGCGGAACTGGCCCGGCGGCGGAACTGTGCGGGCCTTGTCCGGGTGCTGGCGGCGGAGGGCGGTTTTACCGCGCTGGGAACCCGGCGGGAACTACTGCATATGAACGGCCTTGACGGTGAAGGGATCGCCGCCGGGGTTCTGGCCTTTTTGCCGGAGGAAGGCGTCGGTTCGCGGGAGGTCCGGCAGTGGATAGCAGCCGAACCGAAATAGGGGCCCCGCTGGATTTTTCGGGCCTGCCGCTGGTGATGGGCATTGTCAACTGTAACGCCGATTCGTTTTTTCCCCCCAGCAGGGCGCTGGCGGGGGCGGCGGCGGAGCGGGCCCTGCGGATGGAGGGAGAAGGGGCAGGGATCATCGATCTGGGGGCAGAGTCCACCCGGCCCGGCGCGGCCTATGTTTCCGCGGAAGAGGAACTGGAACGGCTGGTTCCGGTGGTTGAGGAAATCAGGCGGCGCTCACCCGTCCCCCTGTCGGTGGACACCCGGAAAGCCGTCGTTGCCGCCGCCTGCCTTGAAGCCGGGGCGGATATTATCAACGACATTTCCGCGCTGGAGGATGATCCCGGTATGGGGCGGCTCTGCGGGGAAAAAAAGGCCGCGGTGATTCTGATGCACAAACAGGGAACCCCGGTGGATATGCAGGACGATCCCCGCTATGGGGACGCCGCCTCGGAAGTGGCGGCCTACCTTCGGGACGCGGCGGAACGGGCGATCCGGCAGGGGGTGGACCGGGAGCGGATCATCCTGGATCCGGGGATAGGCTTCGGCAAACGGCTGGAAGACAATCTGGATATTTTGATTCGGCTTGCGGAAATATGCGGGAATGACTATCCTGTATTGATAGGAGTTTCCCGAAAGGGCTTCATCGGGAAGCTGACCGGGCGGCCAACGGAAGAACGGCTGGCGGGGACGCTGGCCGTTGAAGCCTGGTGCGTCCTTAAGGGGGCGCGGATACTCCGGGTTCACGATGTCCGGGAAACGGCGGATCTGGTCAAGGTCTTGTGGGCCCTTACGGGAAAAAGGCGGCAGGAACACGAATGGAATTAATGCAGCGTTTTCTCTCCCTCTATGATTATATCCGCCCGGTGCTGGATGTGGCGATTCTGGCCTTTTTACTCTACAAAGCCTATGACCTGCTGGTAAAAACACAGGCGGTTCAGTTGATCAAGGGCGCCGGAATTTTGGCGCTGGTTTACGGCATCGCCCTGTTTTTCAAGCTCGCCACCCTCCAGTGGCTCCTGACCACGCTGGCGCCGGGACTTTTTATCGCCATCGCCATTGTGTTTCAGCCGGAACTGCGGAAGATTATCATCCGGCTGGGGCAGGGGGATCTGTTCCGGCCCGATCACAAACCCCATATCGGCCAGCTTGAAGCGGTGATCACCGCGGCGGAAATTCTTTCCCAGCAGAAACGGGGGATGCTGGTGGTTTTTCCCGGACGGATCAATGTCAAAAATATTATCGATACGGGAACCCGGATCAACGCGGAAATTTCTTCCAGCCTGATTGTAGCGGTTTTTGAATTTGACGGGCCCCTTCACGACGGGGCCATGGTTATCCAGGGGGGGCGGATCGCCGCGGCGGGATGCTTTCTGCCCCTGTCGGAACAGCAGGACATACGGAAAAGCTTCGGTACCCGCCACCGGGCCAGCCTGGGAATGACCGAGCAATCCGATGCGGTGGTGCTGGTGGTTTCCGAAGAAACCGGGGCCATTTCGCTGGCCTATGACGCAAAGCTGTATTACGATCTTTCTTCTCTCGAAGTGAGCCGGAAATTAAAGGAACTGCTTGACCGGGGCACCCGCCGGGGGGCGGCCCAAAAGGAGCTTTCCCTTGAAACCGCGAGTCTGAACGAGGATAAAAATGTTTTCGCTGAACCTTGACAAACTGCTGGCCCGGGTGGCGGAAAACTGGCTTGCCAAGGTGCTTTCCATTGCGTTGGCGATCATCCTCTTTGTTTTTCACCGGATGAGCAGTCTGGAGGATCGTTTTTTTTTCGTCCCCCTCAATGTGGAAGTGAATGCCACGCTGACCCCCGCCAGCCCCTACGCCCGAATGATCCGGGTCTCCCTTCGGGGAGAAGCCACCAGCATTTATCCCATACTGGAAGACGATATTGAAGCCTACATCGATCTGAAAAAATACGAAGTTCCCGGTTCGTACCGGGCCCCGGTGCAGATCCGCAAACTGGGAACCGCGCTGGAGGTGGACCCGCTGGAAATTTCCGTTGACCCCATTGAAATATCGCTGGAACTGGATCAAAAAATAAGCAAATACGTGCCCATCACCGCCAATTTGGGGGGCAGCCTGCAGGCGGGCTACGACCTTATCTCCTATACCCTTATCCCCGCGCAGGTGGTGGTTGACGGCCCCCTGTCCCTGCTGGGGACGATTACCGGACTTTCCACCGAGTACATCGATTTGGACGACCGGAACGGGGATTTTTCCCTGACCGTGAATATTCTTAACCGGGATCCCCTGCTGGTGATCCGGGGGAACGGTTCCGCCGAATTCCACGGCTTTGTCCGGCGGACGGTGCCGGTGCGGAATTTTACCGATCTTCCCATCTCGGTGAAGGGGCTGGCCGGGGATCTGGCCGGGGCGGCGGATGTAAAGACCGGGAGCGTCCGGCTGGAGGGTGTGCAGAACGAGCTTGATCTGTTTACCCCGCCCCCCGGCTTTTTGTACCTTGACGCCTCGGGCCTTGCCGGGCCGGGGGCCTTTACCCTGCCGGTTCAGGCGGATCTGCCGGAGGGCTTCAAACTGCTGCGGCAGGAGCCGCTGGAAGCGGTGCTGACAATTTCCGTCCGCGCCGCCGGGGGGGAAGAAGCGCCGTGATCACCGGCATCGGGGTTGATATGGTCCATGTCCGCCGGATGGAACGGTGGCGGGCCGTGCCGGGGCTTCTGGAACGGTACTTCCATGGGGAGGAATTGTCCGCGGCCCTGTCCAGGAGGGCGGGGGCCGGCCTGTCTCTGGCGGCCCGGTTTGCCGCCAAAGAAGCGCTGGGCAAGGCGCTGGGCACGGGGCTTGCGGGGATTGTCTTAAAGGATATTATGGTAATGAACCACCATAACGGCCGCCCGGAAATAAAGGTTCTTGGAACCGCTCTGGCGGCGCTGGAAAAAAGCGGGGCCAACCGGGTATTTGTATCCCTGGCCCATGAACGGGATAACGCCATCGCCATGGTGGTTCTTGAGGCGGTACCGGATGAACAGGGACGATAAAGATTTAAAGGTATCATTCCTTTCCAAAAAAGAATACGTTTGCCCTGTATGCGAGGCTGAATTTCACAAGGAAGAACTGCTCTCCGGGGGTGGCAGGCTCATCGCCGGGGCCCTGACCGAAGAGCTTCACCGCCTGTACGAGCCCTCGGTAAAATACGGTGAGGTTTTTCCGCTGGTCTATCAGGCCACCGTATGCCCCGAATGCTGGTTTGCTTCTATGGATGCGGACTTTTCCCTGCTCCCTGAAAAAAACCGAGAACTGGCCGGAGAGGATCGGGAGCGCCGGATCGCCGATGCCCAGCTGATCTTCCCCCGGCTCGACTTCCACGAATCCCGTGGCCTGACGGAGGGGGCTGCCTCCCAGTACCTGGTTCTCCGGTGTTACGACTTTTATGAAAAGGCCGCGTCCCCCACCATCAAGCAGGGGCTGGCGGCTCTGCGGGCCGCCTGGCTGCTGGACGATCTGGACCGGAAAGAACCTGGCCGGCATTACGATTGGCTTGCGATCCTTTTCAGGAGAAAGGCCCAGTTTTTTTACGCCGAAGCCATAGCCCGGGAGCAAAATGGCCGAGAGACCCTTTCGGGAATGAAAATATTCGGGCCCGACACGGATAAAAATTATTTCTACGAAGGGGTGCTGTACCTTTCCGCTTATCTGCAATACAAGTACGGCCCCGTCAACGATTCGGCCCAGCGGAAAATTTCCCTGGAGGAAGCCCGGCGGACCATCGCCAAATTATTCGGCATGGGAAAATCTTCCAAGGAAAAGCCGGGCCCCCTTTTGGAACACGCCAGGGAAATTTACGACGCCATCAACAAAGACCTTAACGAATTCGATGCCTGAACGGAATATCCGGCTTCTGGTTGCCTACGACGGCACGGATTTTTCCGGCTGGCAGCGGCAGGAGAACGGCAGAACGGTACAGGGTGAAATCGAACGGGCGCTGGAAAAACTGCATAAAGCGAAGGTAAATCTGACCGGATCGGGCCGGACCGACGCGGGCGTCCACGCTGCGGGCCAGACGGCGAATTTTTATACGGCCATAAAAAACATGGAGGCCGGGCGGTTTGTCCCCGCCCTGAATGGCCTGCTTCCCCGGGACATCCGAATCCTCAGGGCCGCCGAAACCAGGCCGGATTTCCACGCCCGTTTTGACGCCCGCCAGCGGATCTACCGCTACCATTTTATCTGCGGCAGGCCGGCCCTTCCCCACGAGATCCGGTACGCCCTCCAGATATGGCGCCGCCCCCGGATAGAACGGCTCAACGGCTACAGCCGCCTGCTTTTGGGGGAACAGGACTGTTCGGTTTTTGCGAGCCCCGGCGATTCAAGCAAATCCCGGAGCCGCCATATTTTCCGGGCCTCTTTTTTTATCCAGGGCGACGCGCTGGTCTTTGAAATCGGGGCCAACGCCTTTTTGTGGAAGATGGTCCGAACCATTGCGGGAACCCTGCTGCGTTACGAGGAACGGGATATTCCGGTGGAGGAATTGCGGGCCGCCATTGATTCGGGAGACCGGAGTTTAGCGGGGCCGGCCCTGGGGCCCGAAGGACTATTCCTGTGGGCCGTGGAGTATTACCGGGACTGAAAGGCCGCTTTTCTGAACCGGGCCACGTACATGGGGCCGAGGCCCCCGTTTTTGTCCGGGAGGATGATCCGGCCCCAGGCGGTCTTTTCGCCTTCGGAAAAATCCGGTTCATCCGGCAATACCTGAGGGCCGTATTTTTCCAGAAGGCGCCGGACCACGCCGTCGTTTTCCTCCTCCGTGAGGGCGCAGGTGGCGTAGACCAGGGAGCCGCCGGGGGCCAGAAGCAGGAAGGCCGATGACAGCAGGGCCCACTGCCGCCGGGCCAGAAACCGGGGCCGCGCCGCAGTCCAGGCTGCCAGCGCCGCCTCTTTTTCCAGCACATGGGCCTCGCTGGAGCAGGGCGCGTCCAGCAACAGGGCCTGAAAGCGGCCCTGTTCGCTTTTTTTGCCCCCCAGCGCGGCGGCGTCAAAGCCGGAAACCCGCACCCGCCGCCGCGTTTCTTCGCGTAAATGGGCGTCCAGCACCGCTTCCAGCCGGCGCCGGCGTTCCCGGGAGAATTCGTTGGCCAAAAGCGCTGCCCCCGGCCCCAGGGCGGCGGCGATGATCAGGCTTTTTCCGCCGGGGGCGGCGCAGGCGTCCAGAACCAGCCCTTTTTCGGGGAGGCGGAGAGAACGGGCGGCCAGTACGGAGGCGTAATTCAGGCGGTAGGGACGGGCGAGGCCCGCTTCAAAGTCTACGCCGGGGCTTCCGGCCAGGAGGCTTTTTTTCAGGCCCTCCCAGCGATCCCCGTAGAGGCGGGTATAGTAGCCCTCAAACTCAGGATTTTCCCGCATGACGGCGGGTCATGGCCTTCATTTTTTTCAGGGTTTCGTCAGAAAGGATATGTTCCATTTTGCACGCGTCTTTTTCCGCAATTTCCGGACCCACGCCCACCACTTCCTGCAGGAAGGAGGTGAGGAAACTGTGGCGATCCCGAATTTCCGCCACCACCACCGCTCCCTTTTTTGTTAAACTCACCGTCCGGTAGCGGGCGTGTTCCACAAGCCCCTGTTCTTCCAGATTTCGCAGGGCAGTCAACACCGAAGGTTTGGAAACCCCCAGCCGGGCGGCGATGTCTGTCACCCTGACTTCCCCTTCATCGGCGAGGAAACTCACCATTTCAAGATAATCTTCCAATGATTGGGTCATATCCATTAAGGATGGAGTATTTAACGGTGAATGTCAATTGCTGAATTCGCAGGTGCTGAATTCGCAGGTCTTTGCGGGAAGTTCCGAAAACCCCGGTTGGGTTTCAGCGGTTTCCTGAATCTTTTTTCCGCCGCTTTCGGAAGGCCTCAAGACATTCCCGGCGGAAGATCACCACCGAAAGCCCCCGGTATTCCATTTCTTTTTTGAGTCGGGCGGCGTTTTCTTCCACCAGTTGTTTTTTCGCCTCCAGTTCCAGAAGATGTTCCGGCGCCACCCCCGCGCCGAGGATCAGGGCGGGGAGGCGGCTTGAGGGGATCATGGTTTCCTG
>JAISBS010000075.1 GCA_031266075.1 Treponema sp. | reverse complement strand
GCCGGGGATCCGCTACCCTTCCCAGTCTTTCTTTCAGTTTCTCTATGTCCATATCCCTTCTTCGGAATATGCTCTCCCTTCCTTCACCCTTTCAAAAAAGTAAATGCAGGAGCCCTGCCGCCGGGCCCCCTTGACATGAATTTCCCCCCTGTGGCAGTATAAGGTGAGGCTGTTTCATCAGACCCTTGGGGTCTGCACCAACCGGCATTTGGAACAACCTCAGGTGTAAGTCTTTTTCAAAATCCGGTGGTCCCAGGGCCATGATTTGGAAAATACCCCGAAGACCTGAAATTCTTTGAAAAGGTTATGGTAATGAAGACAGTATTTGTAAAACCCGCATCGGCGGAACGGAAATGGTTTGTTATTGACGCCGAAGGGAAGATTCTGGGCAGGGTCGCGGCCAGGGCCGCTTCCATTGTCCGGGGAAAGGAAAAGGCGATTTACGCCCCTCATCAGGAAGTAGGGGATTTTGTAGTGGTCGTAAACGCGGGGAAAGTCGCGGTCAGCGGCAGAAAGACCCAGCAGAAGGTCTATTACCGGCACTCAGGTTACGTAGGAGGCCTCAAGGCGGTTACGTACGAGAAACTTGCCGCCCGGCATCCCACGGCTCCGCTGGAAAACGCCATCAAGGGGATGCTTCCCAAGGGGCCTTTGGGCCGGAAGCTGCTGAAAAATGTCAAAGTGTACGCCGGCGCGGAACACCCCCATGCGGCGCAGAGCCCCCAGGCTATTGAGTTGTAAAAGAGGTATAGGAATGTTAAAGAACCTTGGAATTGGCACCGGCAGAAGAAAAACCTCCGTCGCCCGGGTCTATGTTCGGGACGGGAGCGGCAAAATAACCGTCAACGGCAAAGATTTGCCCCAGTATTTCCCCCAGGGGGAACACGCCCTTATGGTCCGGCAGCCTTTGATGGTAACCGCCAACGAAAACAAGTTTGACGTGCTGATCAACGTCTACGGCGGCGGCTCCAACGGCCAGGCCGGGGCCTGCCGTCACGGTCTGGCCAGGGCTCTCTGCCAGGTGGATCAGGCCAACTACACCAGCCTGCGGAGCAACGGCTACCTGACCCGGGATCCCCGGATGGTGGAACGGAAAAAGTACGGCCAGGCCGGAGCCCGGCGGCGCTTCCAGTTCTCCAAACGGTAGTTTCGGGCCCCTCCGGGGGCTTCTTTTGCCGCGGCCTCCGGGGTTTTGCGGTTTTATCTGAACATGACGATTATTTCCATAAAAACGGGAACCGATGCGGAGTTACGGCGGATAGCGCTCTCCGACGGTTCCCTTTTTTCGTTCAGAGTCTCGTACCTTGCCGATTTTCCCGGCCCGTTCCGCCCGGAGGCAGACGGCGACTTTATTGACGGCCTTGCCGGAGGGGAAGAAATTTCCGCCGGGGAGGAGGGGGCCTTCCGCTTTGCCGCCGCCTGCCTCCGGGCGGAACGGGCGGCCCTGCGCCTGACAGCCCGGGCGGAACAGACCATGCGAGGGCTTTCCCGCAAACTGGAGCGCCGGGGCTTTGCGGACGCCTGTGTTCAGGCGGTGATCCGCCACCTGGAGGCGCTGGGCCTTGTCAACGACCGGCGTTTTGCCGGGTTGTGGCTGCAATCCCGGCTGGCCCGGCGGCGGGAAAGCCCCCGGCGGCTTTTGGCGGCCCTCCGTGGCCGGGGCATCTGCCGGACAGACGCGGAAGACGCCCTGAAATCTGCTCTGAGCTTCCAGACTGAGTCGGCCCTGCTCCGGGACTATATCGAAAAACTGCGGCTGTCTCCTGAAGCCGCCGGGGGCCTTTCCCTGAAATACCATCTGCGGGGTGAAGGGTTTTCCGCCCCGGTTATTCAGGGCTATTGGGAAGAGCGGGAATGGTAGGCCCGGCGGCGCTTCGCGCCCTGGTTCAGGGCCGGGTTCAGGGGGTGGGCTTCCGTTATACCTGCTGCCACGAGGCCCGGCGCCTGGGTCTCTCCGGCTGGGTGCGGAACCGGGCAGACGGGACGGTGGAAGTCTGGGCCGAGGGGAGCCGGGAAAAACTGGATCTGTTGCTGCACTGGCTCCGCCAGGGGCCGCCGGGGGCCCGGATCGATCAGGTTCAATACGATATGCGCCGTCCCACGGGAACCTGCCGGGGCTTCACGATAAACTCATAACAGAAAAATGGTAATTTGTTTGTTAAAACGATTGTAGAGTATAAAAGTTTCATAAAATGGTTGGAAGGGATAAAGAAAACTAAAGAATTAATAAATTATAGAAATTTTGAAGAAAGGATTGATTCTGTTATTGATGCAATGGGAATAAATTTTGAAAAACCTGATAACCTGATAGAAGAAATATTTACTGATGAAGAACTTGAATATATATGTATTAGTGGAATAATTAAACAAAAGTTCAATGGAAAAGAATATTATGTAGTAATCTATTTGGATAATAATGAAGTTATCGCTGTAGATGAAAATAAAATGATTCATAAAATAGGAGATAATCCAAATGAAATATAATGGAATACGGCGGTACTGCATATAACCGGACTGTTTACGCTTTTTTGTCCTGTAGGAAAAACCGGGCCGTAGGTGGCTCGGACTACGGTTTGCCTAGGTCAATCGCTTCGCTCATTCCCACTTTTGATTGCCGCGCAAGCGGCTTCCAAAGTCCGCCACATTTTTGCAGCCCTGGACTTTGCTGCGCAAAGCCCTTATCCGGGCCGCCAAAATATCGTAAACACCCGGAACGTTATACGCCATTTGCCCCTGTTTTTATATTTTTTTACCTTTGAAGCATGCTATTAGAGTTGTTCAAAAACTGAAGTTTTTAAACAACTCTACTTTGTATTGGCGGAGGAAAACCTGCGCCGGGCGTTCGGCAATTGTCA
>JAISBS010000034.1 GCA_031266075.1 Treponema sp. | reverse complement strand
ACGAAAACCGGAGGAATATCAAAAAATACATGAAGGGAAGCAGCTTGAGCTGTTTCCTTATCAGAATAAAGCTTGAAGGTTAAAGATACCGCAGGGCTTGCCCTGCGGTTCTTCATTTTATCTGCCGCCGTACAGTCCTGATTTGAATCCTGATGAGCATGTGAATGCGGATGTAAAATATGGGGTAGGGTCCCGGACGCCGAAGAGGACGAAAGAAGGTTTGAGGGCAGCGACAGAAGAACACATGAACATGCTGCGTAAAAAGCCGAAACGGATTAAACGATATTTTCTTGATTCGGCGATAGCCTATGCTGCTGATGTCTGAATTACAATTGCCGGGTCAGTAATCTGAATAAATATGGGAGAATACATTCTATGAAACTCTCACTTTCAGACGGGACGCTCGCAGTAGGCATAAATCAGGTTGACCCCATGATCGAAAGCGGGGATATTTTCCAATTTGTTCCTCTTCTTCCCATATTTTTCCCCAAGAACCGGGGGAAGGTATGTCTATTTATATTAGAACCAATTAATGGCTACAATCTGGAAACTACAATAGTGTGCGAGTATTTTAGTGGGGGAAAGGTGCGTTTCAAACAGGTTGGAGGATCAGGCAAATAAACAATTGGGGAAAGGTTTGACAGCGGGGCGTATGTGGAGGAACTGCTGGCGGGGACGAAGCTGGCGGAGCTGATGGCCCATGCGGGGACGATAAGCGAGTGGGGGAAGACGGGGGCGCGGACGGAGCGGACGCTTGAAGAGATAGCGGCGGGATACGGGGAGCGGCTTAAACAAGTGAATCCAAAATAACAAGATCAACATTTCTATCAAATTTGATAGAATTTTTACGCTTTTTTTGTCCTGCAGGCCTTCGGGCCAGTAGGCGGCTCGGCCTCCGCAACGGTTAGGTCATTCCGCTTCGCGCAGACCTTTGGTCTGAACATTCCCACTTTTGATTCGTATTGAGGGTTTCATGCCCCGTCAGACCTTCGGTCTGAACTCTGCCGCGCGGTTGTTGATTTTGCCGCGCAAGCGGCTTCCAAACCTCCGGCACATTTGGGCGGCCCTGGTCGCGTACCTTTGGTATGATGCCTCGGCATATATGCCGCCGCAAAGCCCTTATCCGGGCCGCCATCGGACTTTAGTCCGCAACGTCGTCGAACCGAAGGTTCGCAACAGCCGGAACGTTTCCAGAGATTCCCCAAAGAATCCGCTTGTACGGGGAGGGGAGTATAAACTTTCTGTCGAAAGATCCTTCCATCAATTGGCAATGTTTGGGGCGGGAATTGCCCCTGGTTTTTTTGATAGCCCCTGCCGGGCCTTCCCGGACTTGCCTCCAACTTTCCGGCATCCTGCCTCGCCGTTCCGGGCCGGCGCGCGTACCGGCGGCGCAGATCCCGTGCGTCCTTCGCCTTCATCCCGGAAAATAAAAAACCCCCTGGCGGGGGTTTCCTGGGCCTTCCTGGACTTGAACCAGGGACCAATTGATTATGAGTCAACTGCTCTAACCAACTGAGCTAAAGGCCCTCAGACTCCTTTTCTACCGCAAAGGGGTGAAAAAGTCAAGTGCAAAACCCAAAGACAGGAAACGGCGGTGTCTCTGCCACACATTGGACTTGTTCAATAACCCGGTTGGTTATCGCGGACTAAAGTCCGACACAAGTCTCGCAAGAAACCCTGCGGGTTTCAATGCTCCGCATTTTTGCTGCTTTTAAGCGGATTTGTTCAAAAACTGAAGTTTTTAAACAACTCTATTCATGCTGCGGAAGGCGTTTTTGGCGGGAAAAAATCCGCCGGAGAGCAGATTCAAGTTCCGGCGGGGCGATTTTTCACTTTTTTTCCAAAAAGTTAAAGCAAAACCGCGATCCGGCGCCATTAAATGATAAGAAAAACCGGTTTGGCCGGCCCGGTCCTGTGGCCGGAGATTCAACTGAATGGAGCTGAAAATGAAATATCTACCAGTGGTAATCGCCGTTCTGGGGTGTTTGGCCTGTACCGGAACGAATGCGCCGGAGCGGACAATTCCCGCCGCCGCCGCAGATGCCGCAGCCCCGGCTTCCGAAAACCGGGAAGCAATATCTTTGGACGAGCTGGCTGAAGCGCTGGAAGCGTTTGCCGGACTGGAACGATCCGGTTCCCATGTTCAGGGGATGGGTCTGGCGGAATCGGGGCTGCGGGAACGGGCAGGGGATTTTTCCGGCGCGGCCCTGGCGGCCTACAAGGAATTGGCCTGGGTCTACAGCCAAGGCCTGATGGCGAAGGCCGATGTGGAAAGGGGGCTGGAAAATTTGCTTGCGCTCCGGGGCGGGCAGGGGGAAGTGTTGGCGGCAGAGACCGCCAAGGGGCTTCTGGCTTTTATCGAAGGCCGCTGGGAAGAGGCGGAAGCCATACTGGGCTCCCTGTTCAGCGCTGATGAAGAACCGGACAGCTTTGCCCGGTGGCTGCTGCTTGCCTGTTCCATGGAACGGGGAGAAAACAACTGGAAGACCCGGTCTTCTTACGGGGCGATTCAGGCCCGGTACCGGGCGTTTCCCGAATACTGGTACCGGGGGGCCCGTTTTTTTTCAGGAGCCCTGGCCCTGGACTATGCGGAACGCTGTATCGGCCTTGCCCCCGGCGGGCCCTTCGTCCCGGAATGCCGGGAAATTCTCGCCGCCGCCGCGGGGCTTGAACGCCGGCACGGAACGGCAATGAAAACCCGGATGGAGATAGAGGAACTTATTACCCAGGCGGTTTCCGGCGGAAGTCCTGAACTTCTTTCCGGCCTTCTGCCCCTCATCTCCCTGCCGGATAATTCCTACACGCTTTTTGCCGCCGGAGCCCTGCGGAGCCTGTCCGCTGTGGAACCCTTTCGGACGTATTTTGCCGGCCTGGCGGAAAAATCTTCAGGCCGCCTGGCGGAACGCCTGAGCTACATTTGCGGGGGCCGGGGATGAAATTACCGTTGGCAGCGATTCTCTGCGGCCTGGTTTTGGCGTCCTGTTTCGCCGGGCCCAATGACAAGACCCTGGTCCGCTATGCCCTGGCCCGGAATGCCTATCAGGAAGGGAACTTTTCCGAAACGCTTGAAATTCTGGAAGGGATCCGGAATTTCGCTCCGGCCCTGGCGCTGAGGGGAAAAGCGGAATATTTTCAGGGCAATCTTGATGCTGCGGAAACCGCTTTCCGCCAGGCCAGGAAACTTAATCCTTCCTTTGCCGAGGCGGGCCTTTATCTGGGGCGCTGTCTCCGGGAAAAGGGAGACCGGGCCGCGGCGGAAGCCTTGGTTGAATCTCTCCTGGCTGTCGATCCCCTGAACGTCCGTTTTCTCCGGCTTGCGGCGGACCTGGCCAGGGAAGGAGGCCGGGAAGACAGCGCCCTGTCCTATCTGGATCAGGCGGTGGAGGCTTCCGCGGAAACGGCGATGGTTTTTGTAGACCGGGCCCGGGCCCGCTGGATCGCGGGAAAAGGAACGGAAGCCCTGGAGGATCTGACAAAAGCGCAGACGCTGCTTCCCTGGAATACGCCCCTTTCCCGGTCTATACAAAATCTGGAACGGAGTATCCGGGAGGTTTCACCATGAAGATTTTTTTCCGCTTCACCTGTTGCGCGGCGCTAATCCTGTGCCTGGGGGCCTGTGAATCCCTGCCCTTCAATTATTACCGGGGCGTTTCCTGGTTTCTTGCAAAAGAAACGGCGGCCCCTGTGGTACGGATACGCCTGGTCTCGGTGTCGGTGGACCGGAGCGGCAGCTGGGCTTCGGTGGAAAAGGAAATCCGCGGGCTGGCGCCCCTGCTCTTTTTGGATCAGGGCTGCCGGGTGGTCGCTCCCGGTGAGGAGGCGGATTACACCGCGGATATCCGGGCCCGGGAACGGGAGTACGCTTCGGGCTGGGAAACCAAACGATCTCTTGCCCTGGAGCTGCGGCTGTGGCCTGCGGAAATAGATCCGGCGGATGACGCCTTTGAACAAAGTCTTCCCCTGGCCGCGGGCCGGGTGACGAATGTGGGGAACCGGAGTTTTTCTTCTTCCGGCACCACGGGCCGGATGCTTGACCTGGCGGTAAAAAAAACGATCAGGGCCCTGCGAAAAACAGGGCCGGCGCCGGGGAAGCCAAAACCGGCGGCGGCGAATGGGGAAGGAGATTGAACCATGCCGCGTTGCCGCCGAAGCTTCCGCCGTTTTTTTGTCCTGGTCTTTGGTCTGCTTGCCACCGGCCCGGTTTGTTCCGGGGCGGAGGACGATTTGACTTTTGCCGCGGCGGCGGATCTGGCGGCGGCGGCTTCCCAGGAGCTTCGGGGGGAATACGCCATGAAGGCTATTCGGGAGGGAGTCTGGACGCTGGGGCTTCGGGCCTACCTTCCCCGGCTCAGTTTGAGCGCCTCCGAGGATGACCGGCTTTCAAAAATAGACCGCGATTCCTTCCTCAAAAATTACGGGATCACCCTGGATCAGCTTGTCTGGGACGGGGGAAAGACCGCCATATCCCGGAAGCTTGAACGGATGGAACTCAACCTTTGGGGCGCCAAATTGAACCGGATGACCGCAGATATTGGCGAGGCGGCGGTCTCGGCATACCGGGCGGTTCTTTCCGCCAGGGCCGTGCTGCGGATCCGGGAAGCGGCCCTGGAGTCTCTGGAAGAGCAGCGGCGGCTTCTGCGCCGGGAACTGGAACTGGGCCTGGCTCTGCCGCTGGATCTGGTGGAAGCGGATCTGAATGTGGCGGCGGCAGTCCTGGAACTGAGATCGCTTCAGATCGAACTTGAGGAAAGCGAGCGGCAGTTTGCCGAGATCCTGGGTCTGGAAAAACTGCCGCATTTAAAAGAACAAGTGGATATTCACCGGGAGACGGCGCTTCCTCAGGCGGCGGCGGCCCGGTCTCTGGCGGAACAGCGGAATCCCGATTTGGCGGAAGCCCGGTTCAGCATTATCCAGCGGCAGGGCGAACTGAAATATGCCGCCCGTTCCTGGATTCCCAGCGTCAGGATTTCCGGGGGATTTGGTCTTACCGGCCAGCGCTATCCCCTGACCCGGCAGACATGGTCTTTGGGGATCAGTGTTGAATTTTCGGGCCCCTGGGCGCAGAACACCCTGGGCTTTAGCGCCGGCTGGGAACCGCCCCATGACACAAGCGCCCGGCTTCAAAATACCTTGATCCCCCTGCCGGATCCCGCCGCCGGGTTGGGAAGGCGTCAGGCGGAACTGGCTCTGTCGCTGGAAAACGATGCATACCGCCTGAACTTTGAGCGGATTGGCCGGGCCGCCGTCTGGGGAGTGGAGCGTTGCGGCCTGGGAGAACAAAAACGCCGGCTGGCAGTGGAAGCCCTGGACCTGGCGGCGGAACGCTACCGGCTGGAGGAATTCCGTCTGGGTCTGGGGCAGATCACCCGGCTGGAACTGATGGAAGCCCGGCTGGAATATGCCCAAAAGGAAATAGCCGCGGTCGAAGCCGCCGCGGCTCTGCTGGAAGCGGAGCGGGAACTGGAACGGCTTCTGGATCTCCGCCCCGGTGAACTTGCGGAATTTGCCGCCGCGGAAGGAACCGGCGGAATTTAACCGTGATTACGCATACGGAGGGAATATGAAATTACCGGTAATGGAAAAAACGCTTTTAAAAAATTTCTTAAATTATTTTTTTTACGGTCTTCTTGTGTTGTCCTGCACGGGCGGGGGAAAGCCGGTAGCGGGGGAACAGATCCGCCAGGTCCGGGCGGTCGCCGTGGAACAGCGGGAACTGCCCAACGAAATAAACGGTTTTGGATCCCTTTCCTTTCAGGCCAAGATCGATATTGCGGCCCCCCAGGAAGCTTCGATAAAAAAAATTTTCTTTCGGGAGGGCGATTCGGTGCCCCGTGGCGCGCTGGTGATCCTTCTGGAAAATCCGCAGATAGAACTGGCGGTGGGACGGGCGGAGAACGCTCTTTCCCAGGCCCTGGCCGCCCGGAACCTGTCCCGTTCCCGGCTGCTGGAAGGGATGTTTCAGGCGGAAGCGCAGCTGCTTTCTCTGGAGAAGGCGGAAGCGGAGTTGATCCAGGCCCGCCGGGTCTGGGATGAGGAAAACCGGAAGCACCAGGATCGGGAAGCCCTTTTTGGAGCCGGGGGCATAAGCGAAGAGGCGATCCGGGAGGCCCGGTTTTCCCTGGCCTCGGCCTGGGAGCAGATCGGCCTTATGGAACGGGACATTGAGATCCGCCGGGTGGGCAGCCGGGCCCAGGATCTGGCCGCCGCCGGGCTGCCCGTGCCGCAGGATGATGAAAGCCGTTTCCGGGCGATCCTCACCCTGTTGACCGCCACGCTCCAGGCGGAACTGGAAGCCGCGGAAGCCCGGCTCCAGGCGGCGGAAAAAGAGCTTGAGTCCGTCCGGATCGCCCGGTCGGAACTGCGGATACAAAGCCCCGCCGCAGGTATTCTGGGGGCCCGGTATTTTGAGGAAGGCGAGCGGGTACGGCAGGAGGACAAGCTGCTTACCCTTATGGATACCTCTTCCCTGTATGCGATTTTTCCGGCTCCTGAAAAAGAAGCGCTCCTCCTGGAAAAAGGCATGGCCGCCCGGGTGCTGCTGGATGGAACCGGCGAAACACGGGAGGGAACGCTGGATCTGGTTTACCCTCAGGCGGACAGTCAGTCCCTGAGTTTTTTGGTCCGGGTTCTCTTGCGAAACGACGGCGGGGGTCCGGAGAACCTCAAGCCGGGGATGTTTGCCCGGATTTCAGTCGTCTTGGGGCCGCCCCGGCCTGTATTGGCGGTTCCCGAATCGGTTCTGGTGAATAAAAAAGGCCGGGAAGGAAAGGTTCTGATTGTCGCCGGGAACACCCTTTCCGAGCGGGCGGTAAATCTTGGCCGTTCCCTGGGAAAAGACCGGGAAATTCTTTCCGGTCTCAGGGCCGGGGAAGTGGTGGTGCTGAAACCCGAAGGGGATCTGCGGGAGGGAGTCTATGTGTCACTGGTGGATTAGGGAGCCCCTTAAAAACCGGCCTGGTTTTTCCGGCCCTGGCCGCCATGGTTCCGCCGGGCGTTTCCGGTCCGGTCTGTGGTTTTTTACCGGCCTCGCGGTTCTGAGGATCTTGGCGGCCTGTGGATTTGCGGATTTCCGGCCAATCGAATACCGCGTCAGTCCCGGCGGGATGAATGAAATTCTGCCGGGACAATACAGTCCGGCGGCGCTGGAATTTGATACGGAGATGATCCGAAGCAGCGTTGAAACGGCGCTGCAGATCAACGCCGAAACCGGATCGGTAACGGGGGATTATTCATGGGAGGGAAACCGCCTCCGCTTTGTTCCCCTGGGGGGCTGGAAACCGGGAATCCGGTACACCCTTTTGCTCACCGGGACGGTCTATTCCCAGGATGGCCGGGAACTCCGTCTGGACCGGTATATTCCCTTTTACGCCCTCTTCCGGGCCCTTCATCCCCTGGTGGAATCTTTCAGCCCCTCTGACGGCGCATCGGTGGAACCCGGCGCCGCGGGCGGCTGTGCGGTGGAACTCCGGTTTTCCCGGCCCATGAACAGAACCTCCGTGGAAACGGCCTTTACCATGGAGGGACTGGGGGATCGATCCTTTGTCTGGGAGGATAACGACCGTCTGCTCCGGGTCATGGCCGGAAAAGCCCTTGTTCCTTGGACCCTGTACCACTGGAGCCTGGGCGCCGGGGCTTCCAGCCGCGACGGAGTTTCCCTGGCCAAAATATTTTCCGCCCGGTTCTGCACCGACGGCGACCGGGTCTTTCCCCAGGTGCAGAATGTCTTTCCCCTGATCCAGTCGGGCTCCGGCTGGCTTCCCCTTTCCGGCAGCATGGCCGCCGGACTTGGGCCGGGACAGGCAATCGCCATTGAATTCAACAAAACACCGGAGGAAAACGTTTCCGGGCATATCCGGTTCGAACCCGCCTTTTCGGGCCGCTTTGAAAAAATTGCGGATCGCACGGTGATCTTTATTCCCGACCGGGACGGCGAGCCGGAAACAGCCTATACCCTGACGGTCTCCGGCGGGCTGAAGGATGCGGCGGGCCTTAAAATGGGAGCCGATTACACCCTGAATTTTAAAACCGATATTCCCTTTTTGCGGATCCTTTCCCTGACGGTGGACGGAGTTTCTCCCCTGGAGCCGGACGATCTCAGGGGAAGCAGTCTCGGCGATCCGCTGGAAACGCCGGTGGATATTGCCGAAGAAGGGGCGCTTCGCCTGACTATCCATTTTTCCCTGCCCCTTACGGAAGCGACGAAACAGGATGTCCCTTTCCTCGTCAGCCTGAGTCCCTTCTTCCCCGGAACCCTGCCGCCCATCGCCCTCCGGTCGGTTTCCTGGCTTTCCGGTTCCGGCGCCGGATGCCGGCTCCGCCTGGAGTGGGTGGGTCTCAAACCAGGCGCGGCGGGGGAAAGATCATACTACAAGCTGACCTTTCCCGGCGGAAAAGGGGGTATCGGCTCCGGCAGCGGAATGTTTCTGAGAGAAGATAAATTTTTGTATCTGGAGGCAATCAATTGAAAAAAACAATTTTGCCCGCCGTGCCGGGGATGTTCATGATCTTCCTCCTGGTATCCTGCGATATACTCAGGAATTCTCCCTTTGAAGTTTCCGCCTGGAGTCCCGGCGGAGGTTTTCACGATCCCGGCGGTGTTTCCCTGTTCCTCGAATTTTCCCACTGTCCCGCGCGGACAAGTGTGGAGCGGCATTTTTCCGTTACCGGGGACGGTAGCCGTCTGACGGGTTCTTTTTTTTGGGAAGGGGATCGGATGATTTTTTTACCCCACGCGCCTTTGGAAAAAAATAAGGACTATGAGATAAGCCTCTCCGCCGACGCCATGGACGATCAGGGGCTTTCCATGGATCAGAATTTTACCGCAACCTTTACCACCCGGCCCGGTTCATCCAGGCCCCGGCTTCTTTCGGTATTTCCTGAAGACCAGAGCGTTCTGGCGGATGAACGGGGGGAACTGGTTTTTGTTTTCTCGCAGCCGTTTTCCCCCAGAGCCCTCCAGGAACATATTTCGCTCAGTCCGGGGATGGACGGTTTTTGGTCGCCGGGATCGGAGCCGGGAATTTTTCACTTTAGCCCCGCGGAACCGTGGAGGCCGGGACAGCGGTATGAGATTCGCGTCTCCGGTTCCCTGAACGGGGAAACGGGCCTGACCCTGGGCTATGATGTGGTCAGCGTTTTCACTGTGGGGACCGATAAAACAAAACCCTGTTTGCTGGGCGCTTGGCGGCTTGAAAAGGACGGAACCCTGGAGGAACTTTTGACGGATCCGCCGGCGGGTGGCGCTTTCCCGGACACCGTTGTGGAAAACACCGGCTGGGAAAAGGACAGCCGGATCCGGCTGGTTTTTTCCGAACCCGTTGACTCAGCTTCGCTCAAATCCTGTTTTTCCGCCGAACCGGCCCCCGCCCTGGTTCAGGAAATTCCGGCGGGGTTTGAAACCGCAGCCGGGTTTCACGAAGAATTTATTTTCCGCTTTGCCGAACGTCCGTCCTGGGGCAGCCGCTTTTCTTTTCAACTGGGGGCCGGGATCCGGGATCGGGCGGAAAATGAAAGTGAAGAATCCTGGCGGTTTCGCGTTTTTTCCGATGGGGCCGGATCCAGGCCGCCCGCCCTGGCCGGAATCCGGCTTCCCATGGCGCCGGGAAACGCGGGCGCCGGAGACCCGGAGATGCGGGCCTTTTCCCCGGCGGATCTTTTTCCCGATCTTCCCATCGCCGGCGAAAACAATTCACATCCCGACGAGCCGGAGCGGTATCCCTATGGAGAGCCGCGGTTCACCTGGATAGAACTTTACTTTGACACGGCTCCCGGCGCGTCCATTGATCGCTTCCCGGTGATGGAATTGTTTCGGATCGAAACCAGCAACAATGTCCTTTCGTTTTCGGCCCGGAGCATTCAGGATACGGATTTTTATGTCGCCGATCCCCATCCCGGCTGGGAATCCTATCAACGGCTGGAAGTCCGGGGATACCTGACCAATACCATCAACGGCGGCGTGGTGAGTTTTCGGATCAATCCGGGGCTTGCGGACAGCCTGGGGAACCGGAGCGAAGAAACATTTCGCGTTTCGGCGCTCAAGTAAGGAGGGACGGTGAAAAGTCTTATCGGCCTGTGCGCGGGCCGTCCGGTGATGGTGATTATGATGCTCGCCGCACTGCTTCTGGGGGCTGTCTTTTCTCTGTCCCGCCTGTCCCTGAACCGGCTTCCGGAACTGCGGACTCCCCGGGTGACGGTGGAAACCATTTATCCCGGCATGGGGGCGGCGGATGTCCGCTCCATTGTTACCATTCCGCTGGAAGACGCCCTTTCTCCGGTGAAGGGGTTGGAACGGATTCGCAGCGTTTCCCGGGACGGCGCTTCGGCGATAAGCCTGGACTTCCGCTGGGGAACGGATCCCCAGGCCGCATCGGTGCTGGTCAGGGAAGCCATTGACGCCGCGTATCCGGCCCTTCCCGAGGGTGTGCGAAAGCCGGCGGTTCTTCCCGGAGAAAGCGCCGCGGAGCCCCAGGGGATTATCGCCGTTTTTCCCCGGAATGGAGACGGCGTCTTTGCCCGGAATCTGGCGGAGTATGAACTCCGTTCCCGGCTGCGGCGGCTCGACGGGGCCGGTTCGGTGATTCTGGTGGGCGGCAAGACCGATGAAGCGCGGATACGGCTGGACATACCCCGGCTGGTTTCCCGGGGAATCGACGCCGCGGAATTCGCCCGGCTCCTTTCCGCGGAAACGGCGGATGTTCCCGCAGGAAGCGTCCGGGACGGCGGCATGGAACTGGTGGTGGTCAGCGCGGGCCGGCCCGAGTCGCCTGAGGAACTGGCGGCCCTGACCCTGCCCGTTGCCGGCGGGCCCCTGCGGCCTCTGGACGCGGGGGAAACCGGCAGGGAACCGGGCCGCCTGAAAAGCCTGTTTATTTTTGAGGGCCGGGAAGCGGCGGCCCTGGAGATATACCGCCGTCCGGGGGCAAATCCGGTGAAGCTTTCCCGGGACATTCAAAAAATGCTGGAGGAAATTGTCCCCCTTTTCAGCCGGGACGCCGAAATCCGCCTGGTCTACGATTCTTCCGGAGCGGTTCTTCAGGGGGTCTTGAGTCTCGGTGTTTCGGCCCTCCTGGGGGCCGTAGCGGTTACGGGAACCCTGATTTTTTTCATCCGCCGGATACGCTGGGGGCTCCTGACGGCTCTCTCTATCCCCGTATCCGCTTCCGCGGGAATTATCGCCCTGGCCCTTTCCGGGCGTTCCCTGAACAGCATGAGCCTCGGCGGTCTTGCCCTGGGAATAGGGCTCGTTTCGGATACGGCGGTCATTGTGCTGGATCTGCTGCACCGCCGTTTTCGCGGCCTGGCCCGGCGTCCGCTTCCGGCGGAGCTGGCCGGTACGGCCGCTTCGGTGGCCGGTTCAAGCCTGGCCTCCATGATCACCACGGCGGTGGTTTTTATTCCGGTTATTTTTCTTCCTGGCCCGCTGGGCAGCCTCTTTGGGGATACTTCCATCGCCCTGGTTTCTTCCATAGCGGCGGGCTGGTTTTACGCCCAGTTTTGTTTTCCCGCCCTGTACCGGATCTTCTTCCGGCTCCCGGATGACGGCGCTCTCCGGAACGACGCCGCGGCGGCTTCTCCGCCGGCGCGAAATGAACAGCTTGCAATCCGTTACGGCGCGTTGCTCAAACGGAGCCTCCGCCGTCCTCTGCGGGTGTTGGCTGTCGCCCTGATCACCAGCAGCCTGGGAGCGGCCCTGCTCCTGGGCAGACCCGCGGCCTTTGTCAGCCCCGACGCGGCGGCGGAACTGGGGGTTTCCCTGGTGTTCCCGCCGGGGGTTCTGCTGGAATCCGCCGCTTCGGGGGGCCGGGAGCTTTCCCGAATTTTGGCGGAGATTCCCGGAATAACCACCGCTTTCGCCCGGGCCGGTTCCGAAGACGAAGACCTGGGCCGCCGGGCTGATACGGATTACCGGAAGGAAGAACTGCGGTTCCGCTGTATGCTCCAAAGCGGCGCGGATCCGGAAAAAGTCCTGGGAGCAATTCAGGAGCGGCTTGCATCCCTGGGCCGGAATTCCGCGCCGGGGCCTTCTTTTCCCGAAGGTACGGTTTTTTCCGCTTTTATTCCACAGGACGAAACCGAGCGGCTTTTGGGACTTTCTTCCGCCCACACGCTGGCGGTCAGCGGCGTAGACCGGGAGGAGACGGAATCGCGGGCCCGTCTTGCGGCGGCCCGGATCAAAAAGGACGGAGGTTCCCATGTATCTTCAATAGAAATGCGGCCCTCCGGTCTCCGTCCCGAATTGCGCTTTTTCCCCAACCGGGAGGCTGCGGCGCATTTGGGAATTTCCATCCTGGGGATAGCCGGGACGCTGCAAACCATCACCGAAGGGGTCATTTGTTCCCGTCTTGAAATCGAAGGCCGGCCCCTGGATGTCCGGGTCTCGGGGCAGGACCTTGCGGCTTCTGACGGCGGAACGGACCCGGAATCCGCGCTGACGGGTCTTTCCCTGCCGGGCCCACAGGGGGGCCGCGTTTTTCTCGGCTCCCTGGGCCGGGTGGAACAGCGCGACAGCGAAGCTGCCCTGGCCCGTTTTGACCGGGGGGATGTCATCTATCTGGACGCCCGGCCCAGTCCCGGCCAGGGGAAAAAACTTTCCGCGGGGATGCAAAAAATCGCGGGGGAATTTTCCTGGCTCTCACGGGCCGATGAATCGGCCTTTACCCGTTACCGGACTTCCCTGTTCCTTACCCTGGCGATGGTGCTGGTTCTTCTGTATATGACCATGGGCGCCCAGTTTGAATCCCTGCTGCTCCCCCTGATTCTGATGATGAGCATCCCCTTTTCCCTGGCGGGAACCGGGCCCGCCCTTTTCCTTGCCGGAGCGCGTTTGGATTCCGGCGCGGTTCTGGGACTTACGGTGCTGTTCGGCCTGGTGGTTAATAACGGGATTATTCTCTATGAGACCGCCTTTGACCGGATCCGTTCCGGCATGGCCCCGGCGGCGGCGGTTTTTTCCGGCGCCCAGGACCGGTTTTCCCCGGTGCTGATCACTACTCTGACTACCTGTTTTGCCCTGCTTCCGCTGATTGTTACTCCCCTGGGTTCCACGCAGAAATCCATGGCCGTGGCCATGGCCGGCGGCGTTATCAGCGCCACCTTGTTGACCCTTTTCGCCCTGCCGCCGGTCTTCGTCCGGTACTTCCGCTGGAGCAGCCATGAATAGTCCGGTAAACCGGGACAATTCCCGCCGATCTTCCTGGCTGGGCAGAAAAAAGGCAAGCCTCTGCATTTGCCTGGGCATCTGCGCCCTGTCGGTTTTTATTATTGCCTCGCCGGGAGAATCCCGGAGCCGCAGCCGGGAAGCTTCCTATACCGTAACGCTGCGGCATTACGGGATCGATGTCCGGGAGATGGAACGAAACGCCGCAATTCCCCTGGAGGACGCCCTGGCCGCGATTCCGGGAGTGCGGAGCGTGGTAAGCGCCAGCGAAAATGGCCGGGTTCGGGCCTTTGTGCGTTTTGACCGGAAAAAAGCGGGGCAGTACGAAGCGGTCCGGGAAGCGGCCCAGGGTGTATACGAGGGATTGCCCGCTTCCGCCCAGAGGCCGGAGATTCTCAGTTCCGACAATTCCCGGATACCGCTCTGGTCCGCCGCGGTGCTGCCGCCGGAACCGGCGGATCTTGGAGGCTCCGAAGATCGCGGCGCATACGCCGGGGAGGCTCTGGCGTTTTTCCTGGAACGGACGTTGAAGCCAAAACTGGAAGGACTTGAAGATGCCGGGGAGGTGGAGATCTACGGCGCGGGTCTTAAAGAGATACAGATTGCCTTGCAGCCGGACAGGGCTGCGGCGCTGGGGATCGGGCCGGAAACAGTTGCCGCCGCCATGGGAAGTGCCGACGGCCTGTTTCCCGGCGGCGCCATAACGCGGGACGGACGGGAAATTCTCCTTACGGTGGACGGGCGTTACGGCGGCGATCGGGTGGAAAAAATTTCCTCCGGGGAAAATTCCGGGTCCGCGGAAGCGGCGGCCCTGGCCGAAGCGTTCATACCTCTAGGGAAGGGCAGGGTGGTGCGGCTCGGCGAGATCGCCTTTGTCCATGAGCAGGAACGGGAGCCGGATGTCCTTTCCCGGTTGAACGGAAAAAAAACGGCGGTGATTTCGGTCATGGGAAGCGCCGGGGCGGATCCGGGGAAGCTGTCCCGCCGGATAAAAACGGCGCTGGATGAAGCGGGATTTGCGGACCCCGCGGGCCAGCCCCTGAAACTGGTGATCCTTTCCGATCGGGGGGCTGAAGAAACCGCCGCCTACCGGTCTCTGCTCTCCGCCGCCCTGGAAGGTTCTCTTGCAGTTTCCCTGACGGCCTTTCTCCTGGGCCGGGGAAAACGGCGAAACTCCGGTTCCACCGGCGGGGCCGCGTCCGGAATTTCCGTGGGGCTGGTTTGTGCCCTGACCGTTCCCGGCATTTGCCTCGTCTCGGCGGCCCTGCTTGCTCTTTTGGGCTTTCCGCCGGATCGTTCCGTGTTGGGGGGGCTTGCCGCCGGTCTGGGCGCGGCAGTGGACGCCGCAATTCTCTGCGCCGCCGGCCTCAGATCGTGCCGAACCTTTGACGAGGCCCGGGCGGCCCTGGCCCGGCTCCGGGCGCCGCTGATTGCCGGGGCTGCCACCACTGCGGCCAGCCTTCTTCCGCTAGGCGCCGTTGAAGGACTGGCGGGCGGCGTTACCGTTATGGCCTGGGCTATTGCGGTGGTAAACATAACGGCTCTTGTCCTGAGCCTTACCCTGACGCCGCCCCTCTGTCTCTGGGCCCTGAAACCCGGAACCTTGTCCGCCGCCATGCCGGTGTCCGCAGGCCTGCGGAATTTTCCGGGCGGCGCGGCGCTTTCCGCGGCCTTGTGTGTCCCGCTCCGGTTTTTCCATTTTCTGGCCCGGCGGATAAACCGCCTGGGCTGCCGGTTTCTTGCCGCGGATCTCCGGCTGTGCATCAGGCGGCCAGAGGTGGTTCTTGGGGCGGCCCTTCTTTTTTCCGCCGCCGGAATATGCGCCCTGGCGATCAACGGGGTCGACGGCGGGGAAACAGCTTCGGAAGATTCAGTGTTTGCCCAGGTGGAATTTGAGGGCGGCCTTTTGGCGGAAGAAACGGATCGTCTCCTGAGCGCCTATACGGAGGAATTGCTGCCGGGACCGGGAATAAAAAACATTCAGACCAGCGCCCGGGTGGCTTCAGGTTCGGCGCTTGTTTCTTTTGATCCCGCAAAAACCACCGCCGCCGAAATCCGGCGGCTGGCGCGATCCCGCTCCATTCCCGGCGGCTTTGTTTTTTTCCCCGAATCAAGCGCCGGCGAGCGGAACTGGGAAATAAAAATCCGGGGCGATGATGACGGACAATGCCGGGAATTGGCGGCCCGGGCCGCCGCCCTTTGCACCGGCCATGTTCTGGTCAAGGAAGCGGTTTTGAATTTCAAGGATGGCAGCGGACGGCTTACCCTGCTCCCCAGCCGGGAACGCCTGTCCGAATCGGGGGTTGCTTTTTCCGCCGCCGCCGGAACCGTCCGGTGGGGCGTATACGGGCCGGTGGCCTACAAGCGGATTGGCCCCCGGGGAGAAACCGATGTGCGGATCCGGGGAACAGGCCCCGCGGTTCCTTCGCGGGAAGCGGCGTTGGGAATCCTCATCCACCGGGGACCGGGAACTGCGGATGCAGCCGGCGGTGGCGGGGCCGGGACTTCCATAAGACTGGACTCGCTGGTGGAAATTCAGGAGAGCCGGGAACCCGCAAGCATCCGCCGGGAAGATCGCCGCAGAACCGCTTCTTTTTCCGTCAGAACCAAAGTCATGGATCCCCGGCGGGTCCGGAATGAACTGGCGAATCTTTTGGGAGCGGTTGATCTGCCGCCGGGATACACAATCGAATTTGATCCGGAAGAAATTCGCCGGGCGGAAGCCCTTTCCGGCACGGCGTTTTACTTCCTGCTGGCCCTGCTTTTTTGCTACATGGTCATTGCCCTGGTTCATGAATCGTTCACCCTTCCCCTGGCTCATCTGGCCGCGGTTCCCCCCGCATTGGCTTTTCCCGCCCTCTGTATCGCCCTGAGCGGCGCGCCCCTCAGCCCCGCCGCAGCCTGTGCGTTTGTGGCGGTAAGCGGCATGGCGATCAACGCCTCGGTGTTGAGCGCCGGGGGTCTTGACCGCTATCTGGATTTCCGCGGCGGGGAAATCAAACCGTACAAGGGCGGGGTAGGGGATCGGGCCGGGAGTTTCGCCCTTTACCGGGGCTTGAGAAAAATTCTTCCCCTCCTTCTCGCCACCGGAGGAACCACTATTGCCGGCGCGCTGCCTTTTTTGCTGCTCCGGGAAGGGGCGAACACTCTGGTAAGAACGCTGTCGCTGGTAAGCGCCCTTGGCGTGGGGGCTTCCTGTTTTTGTTCACTGTGCATCATTCCTTCATTGGCGGTAAAACGCCCGAAATTATTTTTAAGATTTTTTCTTTCAGAAAAACATTCTGCTTGAGCGGAGGTGAAAAAATTTTCGAGGGTCCTCTTATGACTAAAAAAATCATCGCTTCGCTGCTTATCTGCCTTTTCCTGTTCCCCGGATGGGGATTTGCGGAAATCAAACCGGATATTAAAGGTTTTGATGTCTCCATCCTTGACTATCATTTCAGCAGGGCAGACCGGAGCCCTGGCCCGGAATCATGGATGGCCGAAGCCCGGCGGGGGATTGCCGCCGTGTTCAGCGCCTGGGAGCTTGTCGGCCCCGATCTCTATGCCGATCCGCTGCTGGCCGAAGAAGCCCGGGAAACGCTTCGTCAATGGAGCGAGGAAGAACTGGAAAACCGTTACACCCAGTGGCTCTACTCGCGCTTCTTTGGCGCCGCCGCCGCAATTGCGGCGGAAGAAGTTTCAGACTTGATTGGAAAAGCCCATATTCAATATACGTATCACCGTGATGAAGAGGGAAATATTCTTTACGATGATCTATCAGGCGATCCGCTGGTGATTCGGCCCCAGGACGGCCAGGACTTTGAATATGACCGCGGCCTTTGGCGGCAGGATGTTCTTGGCGGCATCCGGGAAAAGGAAGAAGCCCTGGAAACTGGTATTATCAACTGGTTCCCCGAATTGCTGGCTTCCGTGGACGAAGAGCGCCGGGACGGATTTGAAAAAAAACTCCAGGCGGCCCATCAACAGGCGTTTTTTAATCTCACAAAGGAATTTGAAAATCTGGCGGCCCGGGAAGAACGGCTCCTGACTGCCCGCCGGACCGGCGATGTGTGGAGCCTGCGGAAAAAAACCGAAGATGAGGCCGCCGCGGAAACGACGGCCCGGCTTATTGGTGAAGCCGAATTGATCTGCGCCGAAGGCATTGCGTCTCTGGCGGGCAGAATAGAAGCCGCCGCCGCGGGAACCGGCGATCTGAATCTGGCAGGCAGCGACTGGCTTGAAGCCTACCGGGAGCAGTTCGACCGGGGCCTTAAAGCCTGGCAGGATGCGGAAGAACGGTTCTTTATCCGCCGCCTTGAGTGGGAACAGGAAACAGGCAGCGCCTTCAGCCAGGGGGAGGAAGCCTGGGCCCTCGCCTTTACCCGGTTTGAAAATGCCCGGCTGGACTGGGAGCAGCAGGCCAGAGCTCTGTTTGAATCCGGGGAAACACTTTTTAAAAACGCCTCCGCCACACTGGAAAAGTCGATCAGCGAAGCGAAGATTGAGTTTGAACAGGACGCCCGCCTGCGGACAGACGCGGGAACCGCCCGGGCCCGGGCCTGGGTCGATATGTATATCACCAGCAGCTCCGTTGTTTCCGCTGCCAGGGAAAATATTTCCTATTGGGTGGAAAAATATACGACCCAGACGGTTCCCGCCATTACCGGGGATGAATTCAAAACCTGGCTTGAAGCCGAAATGTTTTCATTCTGGAGAAAGGCGCAGTCGGCCTATGAACAAAAGTATAATGATAGTAATTTCTTTAATAGCGTTTTCTTTGACCGGGCGATCTGGAGTGGAATTACGGATGTCCTGAACGGAAAGGCGGACGAAAAAAAACGGTCGGACCTTGTGGAAACATTGAAAACAAAGGGCATCTCCTTTGGCGAATCCTATGGCGTATTTTTGGAAATCAACCGGTGGTTTAGCCTGTACGAGGCAAATATGGAAAAGGCCCGGGATGCCCGGGAAAAACTGATAAACGAATTTAATCTTGTTATGGGGGCCGGGGCCCTGGCCGATATACTGGCGGACGATGTGTCCAGCGAAGACTTTAACCTTGACGAATATCAGATAGAACTGATCCGGGCGAAAGCCGCGGCTGCCTATTGGGAAAAACGGGTGATCATCGCAAAATCGGTGGCAGCCTATGCGGAAGAACTGGGGGCCGGAAGAATGACCGATGGCGAAGGAGTCCGGATGTGGGAGGAGGCGAAATCCGCCTATGACGGGGCGGTCGCCCGGTACGAAGCGGAACATGAAAAATTGAGCGCTGCGGGAAACGAGGTTCTGAATGCGGAAGCCGGATTAAACGCCGCCGCCGCCGAATTAAAGGCGGCGGAACAGGAATTGAATAAACTCAACCAGCAATACGCGTCCCTTATGGCCGTGTACGCGGTGGGACGCAGCGATTATGTACTGGACGAAATTCGGGTGAATTATCAAAAACTGCTTGTTGAAAACAGCCTGCTGGATGACGAGCGGCCCGGCGGAGTCCGGGCCCGGTATTTTGAACGGGCGCTGGAACTTGAATGGGCCCAGGCCTGGGAAGAAACCGGAGAAATACTCAAACGGCTGACAGCGGGAGACGGCGGCGGGGAAAAGACCCTGGCGGAACTCAAGGCCCGGGCGGAAAAGATCATAAACCTGGCCGCCGGTGAAAAACTTCCCGCTTCCCTCGGCGACTTCGGCCTGGAAGAGGACGATCCGTATTATCAGGAAATTCTTCTTTTGCTGGCGGACCGGGACCGGGCCATAGCTGAAGAGGCCGGCAGCGCTGAAGCGAATCAGGAAAAAATCAGCCTCATAAAAAACAGCTATGACGGGATGATTAGACGCTGCCTGACGGCGGCCAAAGCCGCGGCGGAGCGGGAGTTTGAAATCCGCGTTGCGGGGATCAGGCTCTTTGCCGCGGAATCCGGAGCGGACTGGTATTTCGGAACGGAAGACAATGGGCCCCCGGCGGAAGAACTGGCGGCCTTCCGTGAAGAGGGGCTGCTCCGGCGGCTGATAAGCGGCGAGGAGAAAAGCAGCCTGGAACTGCTGAAGGCGCGAATCGCCCTTGAAATACGGGGGCTTGAATTCTTTTTGCATGAAGAATCCGCGCCGAATGAACCTGAGGGGGAACTTCTCCGGATCCTGTCATTTTTTTGCATCGCCGATGCCGCCGGAGCGGAGCAGGGCCTTGATATGCTGAAAGCCCTGCGGGAACGGCTTGCATCGGACAACGGGTTTTTTACGGCTGATGAAGAATACAATGCGTATATTCAGTGGTTTTTGTCCGGCGGAAGTTTTTTCCGGGGGACCGAAATGTTTTTAACGGAACAGCTTGACGAATATGAACGGGCCCGGGGTTTGCTTGAAATGTATCAAACTTACGGTTTTCGTTCTGCCTTCAGGATACGGGAAGCATGGACCGAAACCCTGGAGAGTTTTCGCGGTTTTTTTGCCGAACGCCGGATGGAAACACAGGGCCTGCTGCCTGAAATCGAAGTTGCGGCGGCAAGCCTCTTTGGTGAAGCCGGAGACATAAGCCTGACCGCCGCCGAATTTCTCGGCGACCTTGAGCCCCTGTTTTCCCAGGCGCCTGAAATACTGGAAGGCGACTTTGAGTCCTGGAAAAATTCGTTTATACAATATACGGCGGCCCTGGCGGTCTACGGGGGACGGGAAATGCCCCGGCGCTCAGGCGAAATCCTGGCGGAAATCGAGGAACTTGCGCGGCAGAGCGCCGCATTTCAGGAATATTGCCGGAGCCTCGGCTTTGTTGATAACGAAACCAGCCGCCGTATCACAGGCGAGTATGAAACCTTGCGAAAGGCGGAACAGACGCTGGTATTTTCGTACCGGATAGCCGAAGCCTATGAACAAAATATTCTGGCCCGGCAATATGCCGCCGGAGAAGAACAGAAACACTGGCGGCAGTATTTGGATCAGGCCTATATCGGGACAGTTGATTCGGAAATTGAAATCGCCGCTTCCTGGGATGAAGGTGTTTTTTTTGACGCCCGTGAGAAAGCCCGCCGGGATTCGGGGACCTTAAATGATTTTCTTTCCGCCTATTCGGATCGGCTGGCCCAGTGGGATGATACGGAAAGCAGGTCTATTGCGGAATCCTACTGTCTGGATCAGGAGAAGCCCTGGGATGAAAATATTCTCGAAAGGACTCCGTATCTTCTTTTGGATAATTATTATATAGAAGCGGACGCGATGCAGCGGTATGCGCTGAACGCCGCGTTAATTCAGGCGGAGATGGCAAGCCTTGGCCGCAGTTATGATTTCTTTGTGGATGGATCAAAGGATCTCCGGGATGAAATCGAACGGGAACTGGAAAAAATAGCGATCCAGGAAGCGTCTGTCCATTCCCTGGCGGCCAGCTATCTGGCGGCGGCGGATAATTTTTCCGCTCTTGGATCGGTCTATGACGATCAATACACCGAAACGAAAACGGCATACGCCAAAATGGAAGAAGGGCGCTTTCTGTATGAAATTCAGGACGCCATACGGAGATGGGCCAGCACTGCGTATCTTGAGGCCGAAACCGGCGATCCGGAATATTGCAGCGCCCATCTGGAAAAGGCAAACATTGTTTTGGACGCGCTGTCCGGTTTGTACGAAAATGCCGAAGAACGCCGTCCCTATGAAAATGAGCAATACGAATCCCTGTACCAGGAATACCGGGAAAGTTTTGGCCGGATGATGCTGTCCCTGAAAACCCGGAATATGCTGAACAAGGCGCTGGTAGAAGAGTACCAGTATAATGAAGAGCACTTCATGGCCCTTCAAAAATATATGGCGGCCTTCGGCGCGCCTGTCATATACGAAGATGATTACACGGTTCCCGAAACGCCGGCGCAGTGGAAGACCCGGGATATGATTGCCCTGAAAGACGGAAAGCTTGCGTTCAACTATGGCGATGATTTTTCGCTTTCCACAATTGATGACGGCGGAATCGGCGATCTGACATCTTTTTTTAACGACCGCTCCCCGGAAGGGACGGAAACATATTCCCTGTCGCAGTTTGAACGGGCCCTTGGGGATTTAAGCGAAAGGATGACTGCCTATTTTTCAACCGACGGAAAATTCAGGCAGTGGGGGCTGGCCCGGGATTATCTCCTTAGAAAACTCATCGAAGCAAACGGCGGGAATGAAGATCTCAAGGGATTATACCTTCCGCCTTCCGGTTACCAGGAGGATTCTTTCGAAGCTTCGTTATACTCTGTGTTTATGTCTATGGTCGCATTACTTCCTGAGGCTTTGGATATTGAAAAAAAACAGCAGTCCGCGTGGGAAAGCATGAGCGCGGCGGAAAAAGCTGATTTGGAATTTTACCTCATCCTGACGCTCAAAGATGTCTGCGGCGCCCAGGGGTCCAGCGCCCAGGGTTTTTCCTATTTTTCTCTGCTGCTTGAAAGAGAAGCAGCATACAATAGTGCGACAGGAATGTATAAATATTACGAGGAAAAAGTAAAACGCTGGTGGGCATTTGGATTTATTTACATTAAGGATCGCGATGAGGCAAAGGTTAAAAAAGACCGGGCCGCGGCGGACTATAATAATACGGCGGCCCTGGTCAGGCGGTGGCAGACTTCGGTGGCGGCGGATGCGTCGAACCTTTCCCAGACCCGGGAAAAATATCAAAAATCCTGCGACCGGATCCGCCTGCTTTCAGGAGAATCGGAATCCAGCGACGGGGTGAACTGGGAAACGATACAGACCGCGCTTTTAACCATGGGCGGCCTTGAGGCTGAAGAACTGGAACAGTTGAAAAAGTGCTGGGAAATGATGAATGAGGATATTGGCGGAACCTACCGGGATGTTGCCGAAGCGATGGTAAAATTATCCCAATGGACGCGAAGCACAAAAGAAGACAATAAGCGGGATTTGGAATACCAGTGGAACGATGATGTCAAAGACCGGGAGAAAAAAGAAAAGGCCTATCATGAATATGTTGAAGCGTTTATGAACGGTTCGGGGGGCCGGCAGGAATTGGCCGATGCCGCTGAAGCCGCTTTTGGAATGAACGCGGCGGCGCGGAAAAATCATCTTGAAAATCTGGAAGAGACATTGAGAGAAGATCTGGCTGGAGCCATGGCTGACGGATCGGACTATCTTACGGAATACAATGCCCTGGCCAACGATTATGTGACGCTCATTTCCCGGGCCTATGCAACGCGGTACGAGGCGGAATTCATGGCCCGCGAAGCCGAATGGTCCCGGCAGCGGGAAGACATTAGGGAAAAATACCGTTTCTGGCAGGAAACCGCGGGGCTCATACTGGAACGGGGCAGGGAAGACTGGCAGACGGGAAGCCAAAGAATGAAAGATTCCTACAATAAGTGGGTGAAAGATTTTATCGCCGAATATGACCGGATAGGCGAAGCCTGGGCAGACGCATACCTGGCGGGATTGGCGGACAAGGAAACCTGGCTTGCCGGGGCGTCGGCGGCGGCGGAAAAGGCTTCGTCCCAGGCGCTTTTGAATCTCATCGGCGCCGATGCGGAAATGATGGCCCGGGCCATGGACACACGGGACCCGGCGGGATCGGTTTTTTCTTCTGACATAGGAGAGGCCGGATATATTCTGGACAGCCTGATGGAAAGCGCCGGGGTCCGCAATTTGCCGGCGGCCTATACCGGAATAAGCGGCATGGCGGATACCGCCGCCCGCGATGTCCGCCGGGGAGTGGGCGGAATGAACATTTGGAATTCCGGCAGCGCCCAGGTGGCGGCGAAAAATTTGGCCCGGGAAGCCAATGCGGAACTTGCGGAGCGGGAAGCGAAACGGCTCGCCGCCACCGCGCAGAAAAGCGCGGAACAGGCAATCCAGGGTCTTGAGGAAAATGTAACGACGGCGAACCGGAGTTTCAGGGAGAGCATGGATTTCATGTTTTTGATGGAAGGCCAATGGAACGCGGAAGGAAAAAATTACACCAAAGATATTGTTGTCCACTCCACCCTTTTTCGACCGGTAATCACGGATCGGACGACGGTTCGGGGATATGAAGACTATAAACTGGAACCGGTGGAAATAAAAACGAATTTGAGCGAGGGCTATTTGGCCGGCCTTGACGCGTTTGCCATCCAGGGACTCATCGGTAATATGCAAAAGGAAGTGAAAACGGCGGCGGAAAAAATATTCGGCGCCGACGGCGAAAAAAGCACGATCATCAAGGCAAAGGGACTGGACGGAATAGATATTGTTTTTGATCCGGAAAATCACATGTCGATGAAAATTGTCGAGCGCTGGATTGACCTGAAAGACCGGGAGCAAAGTCCGGGAAAATTCGGCGCCCATGTCGGGTATGGCCCCGCACAGCGGGAAAATATTACCAAGTTTACACGGGGCAATTTTTTTTATGACGAAGGGGCCGGAGAACTTGGCCGGCTGCTTGCGGAATTTATTTTCTGGCAGGCCACGGATGCCGTGGGGATGGACAAAGTCGCTTCCGCCGCCTGGGATAAACCCATGTGGGATTCCCGGGACAGCTTCTTCGAAGCTCCCAGCATCAGAACCATAACCGATGTAGGGCTTCAGGTGGTAGGCGGCATTGTATCACTGGTGACTCTTCCTGTTACCGGCGGAGCCAGCGTGGTTGCCATGATGGGACTGATGACCGCCATAAGCGTGAGCGATGATCTCTTGTTCAATACCCTGGATGTCGCCGGCGGCTATAAGACATGGGACGAAGCGGGCTTTGAATTCGGCAAAGCGCTGGTTATCAGCGCGGCGAGCAATGCCCTGGGCGGAGCCTTTAACGGTCTCGGCGGAATAAGCGGCGGTTTTTTTGCAAAAGGGGCTGGCCTTGCCGGAATGATGGCGGAGAAAGCCGGTAACGCCTTCGGCGGCCTGATGGTTAAAACGGCAATGAAGGGACTTGAAATCGGGCTTACTACCACTATTACCAGCGCTCTGAACGGGGTAACATATAGCAACAAGGATGGCTGGGGCTATTCAGAAAAAGTGTTTAGCCAGGGCATGGACGGTCTCCCGTCCGCCGTTTTTTCCGGTATGGCGAATACCTTTACCGGGGGGCTTATGAACATAGGCCTGGAAGGATTTACCGACGTTCTACATGAAACGGGCACACGATTGTCCGGTCTTGTCGGCGGCCTTGCCGGGGAGGGAGTAAAATACGCCATGGGCGGGGATTTTACCCTGAACCTGTTTAACTTTGGCCTGATAAGCCAGGGGAAAATCAATTCCGGCTTTCTGGAACTCCATCTGGGACAGGACGGCGCCAGAATGAATTTTGGAACCGGCGGCGCCGATGTAAGCCTGGGAACCCTTGTCTCCGCGGCCAAGGGACTTGAAGCCTGGGCGGTTAATTTTGAACTATTGACTTCCGGGGAAGATGCCGCCCGGAAATACGCCAGCCAAATGCGGACCCTCTATTCGGGAACCGAAGTGAACAGGGCGGAATATGAAGCCATATTGACCGGACGGACAAAAGTTGTCGAAGACCGGAATGCCGAAGAGACGCAGAGCAAACTTAACGAAGAGTCCGGAGTAAAGACCATTTTTCTGGGTCAAAACGCTTTAAGCGACGCCAGCCGTTTTGGTCTTAACGTGTATTTTTCCCATGAGTCATACCGGGACGGGATAAACAACGGCAAAGAGCTGCAGGAAATAGAGCGGGACAATGCGGTGGCAGGCCATATAGACACGACCCGGCAACTTGTGGCAACTTATGGAACGGGAAGCATCGGATCCGGTATGCTCATGGAGGCCCTGGTTTATACCTGCGCCGGGAAGCAGGGGAATACTGGCGTCCAGCGGGCCATCCTTGACGCCTACGATACCAGCGCGGATTTTTGGCTTGTAAAATTGGATGGTATGATTGCCGGAACGCCGGGAGATCCCCGAATATGGCGTGAGGTATTAAACGATGACGGGACTGTTACGAAGGAACTTGTCCCCGGTTCAGCGGAACAAGGATCACAAGCGGCTTCGCTGGTCAGCCTCCTGGGAGAGGACAGAGTCATAAAACGGCTGGGATTCAGCGATCCCATGTCGATAGACAATTATGACGGACAAACGCTGAAAGATGTTTTCGGGTGGAGTGATGAACAATTGAAGAAAAACCAGCGCGCCGGAATAACACTCAGCGCGAATTCCGAGCAAAGGGCAAAATTATTGGGTGAAGCATTGTTGAAAAACAATGGCTACACCTGGGATGGAACAAGTAATACCTGGGAGGGTAGTTCGCTGAATATTGCAGATGTGCCTTTTTACGGGAATGTCGGGATAGTAAAAGAAAACGGAGCCTATCTGCCGTTTACCATTACCTCTTCGATATATCGTGCCGAGGATGCATACAAGCTTTTTGCCTACGACAGCACGGCAAATACCTGGAATCCTAATGAGGATTATCGGGACAATACGAAAGCGTATTTTTATCACCGCAATCTTATAACCGGGGAGACGCAGGCATATCAATTTGAAGGGCCGCTCAACTTTGTGGATAACGCTGACGGGGATAATTTTGGTGCGAACCAGGCCTATAATCATCCGAAGCTTGGAACAATACAAGGCGCGACAGTAGCGGCGGGGAGTATGAATATCAGGCTTGGTACAAGCGGAACATACGGCGAGGTGTTGCTGTTCACGGATTTTACGGATCTTAAGGGGGAAAGGTTTGGCGGGAACGGTATGCGGGATGGCATCTTCAATGATCCCAGAACATTATACCATGCAACAACATATGGAACTTCGGACAGCTGCCTGGTCAGTTTTGATGTCAAAAACGCTTTAAAAGGAAACTACTTTTTTAATACCAACATGAACCATTTGAAGAACATTTTTGATTTGTACCCGGGTTATGAAATCAAAACAACCCTGGTTGACTGGAACAAAAGAGCGACGCCCGGAGGCGGCTCCCGGGCAAAGGGGTATAAAGAATGAAGAAGATTGTTGTTTTCATCACGGTTTTGAGTTTTTGTATTTTTTCGTGTTCAGGCTCAAAGGATCCTGGAGCCGGCAGAAGTATGGCAGCGGGTGAAGACGCAGGGACGGACAAGCCGGCGGGGGAACTTGAAATTTCCGAAAAAGAACTTGCGGATAAAACGGAACTTGTCAGACAGGCAAAAAACGGGTATACCCCCGAAGGGCTGGCATTGGAAGACCGGCTGTTGTTTCCCCCGGCCATAAGGTCGCATGCATGGGGCTACTATAATTTTCTGGTTGCAAGCAATTCATTGATTTACTTTTCAAGGAGCGCCGATTATAAGCCAAGAAAAGTCGATCTGGTTTTAAATGGAGACGGTTTTTATACATTTAATTACTCTTTTCAAAAAACCGAACAGCATGAGATAAAAACCGAAACATTTTTCATTGAGGAATATTTTATAGGCGGCGGTGATATCGCCCTTGACATTTATCCGCGTTTTTTGAGTTACGATTTTGACGTGTTTCCGCCGCCCGAAGAACTCATGAAAGGGCACGACCACCCGCTCCGGTTTTTCCTGTGGGAAGACGGGATAAAGAGCGTACACGCAAGTTCCGTACTTCATGAAAAAAACGGGGAAGAAGAAATTGTTTATGATGAAAGTAATTTGCTTCAAAGCATCTATGAAATACACGATTCCGGTCCCCAATACAACTTTTTTATGAAGCGGGTATGGGCGGAAGGTGCAGACGGAGATGGTCTGGGAGAATTTCTAGAAATAGAGTTTTCCCGGGAAACGGATCATATGCTGGTTTTGAATGGATATGTCAATATTTTCAACCGGGAATTGTTTAAGGCAAACAACCGGGTAAGGACAGCCGTTATCAAATCGAAGCGTCCTGATTTTACGATACGGTATGAGTTTGATGACGTGGTCAAATTTTCGGAGATACGGTTTCCCGAAAAAACGGAAAGCGTTACCTTTACAATCGAAGAAGTCTATAAAGGCACAAAATATGCGGACACCTGCATCAGTGCCATTCTTTTGAGGCAGCAGTCGGGCCTGCCTGAATTTTATTTTGTGAAAGGAACGCCCGAGTATGAAAAGATAGTAGATGGAATAATCAAGACCCTTATAACCAGAGGCGTGTTGCCATAGGGAATGGACTTGTTCAATAACCCGGTTGGTTATCGCGGACTAAAGTCCGACACAAGTCGTGCAAGAAACCCTGCGGGTTTCAATGCTCCGCATTTTTGCTGTTTTTAAGCGGAATTGTTCAAAAACTGAAGTTTTCAGAGGTTCCCTTTAATATGTACAGCAAACGGTTAAAAATTCATCTTTTTAACTTCCTGGACAAGCCCCTGTATGACAAATGTCATTTTTACCGCGATTTTACTTGCATAATTCTGTTCCGGCGTATAGGATATTCAAAATCACATATGGAGGGATCGGAAGAATATGAAGAAGATACATTTACTTTGCCGAAAAACAGGGAATCAATTTGCCGTAACCGGAATGGTGATGGTCATGCTGTTTGCGTCATGCGCCACTGAACCATATACCGTTTTTGTTGCTGCCGGGGATACCGTCAACAATAAATCGGCAACCATGCTTGGCATTGGCATAACAGAACAACAGTTGGCGTATATCCCGCTTGTTGATGCGGGTATTTACAATACAGTTCTGGCGGAAAACAAAGATGCCCTGATGCTGGTTCAGGCGGAGAAAAACAAAGCCTTGTTTGACGATCTCAGGGCGATTTTTATCCGCAACCATAACATGAGAATTGTTGAATCGTCATATCCCTTTGAAGAAGAAGAAACGGAGGCCGGGTTTTTTCGCAAGCCTTCAGATGAAAACGTCAAGCAGCAGATAGCGGAAATAGGGCAGGAAAATGACACGGACTATGTAATAACCGCCATGACTCAGTTTGTAACCACAGGAGTAAGCACCTTTGGGATTACCGGCGGCAATTTACTCAAGCTGGAGATATGTATTTTTGACCGGGATGGCAATTTGCTGGGAAGCGGAACGGCAAGTTCCGATTTTTTGTCATTAAAAGCAAACGATGTATATGGCTTTGGAAATTTGTATAATTCCGTTTTGGGCCCCGCAGAACAATTGATTGCGGCACTGGGAAAATAACGGGGTTTGTCCGGCAACAGTTCTGGCCACGGCTTGGCGGATAACCGGGGGGCCGGTAAACAAGCCCAATCGCCCCCTTAGCCTTCGTTCCAGTGGCCCACCTTCCGGATTTTCTGGTTCCGGTAGCGGACCAGCACCGAGAGATTGCGGCGGCAGAGGTCGTCCAGTTCCCTGACCAGCACGTTTTTGATGAGCGCCGCGGCGGCGTCAGGATCGGTGTGGGCGCCGCCCGGAGGTTCGTCGATAACGCCGTTGATCACCTTGAAGTCCAGAAGATCGGCGCTGGTGATGCGGAGCATCACCGCGGCGTCTTTGGCGCGGCTTGCGTCCCGGAGCAGGATCGAAGCGCAGCCTTCGGGACTGATTACCGAGTAGATGGCATTTTCCAGCATATAAATTTTGTCTCCCACGCAGAGGCCCAAAGCGCCGCCGGAACCCCCTTCGCCGATGATGATGCAGACAATCGGGGTTTTAATCTGGCTGAAGACCATAAGGTTCCGGGCAATGGCCTCGCCGATTCCCCGCTCCTCCGCGCCCAGTCCGGGATAGGCGCCCGCGGTATCCACAAAGGTGACGATGGGGCGGTGAAATTTCTCCGCCTCCAGCGCAAGTCGTAGCGCCTTGCGGTAGCCCTCGGGGTTGGCCATGCCGTGATTGCGGTGCATGTTTTCTTTCAGGGTTCTGCCCTTCTGGTTTGCCAGAATGGTAACGGGCCGGCCTTCAAGAAAGCTAAGGCCGCCGATGATCGCCGGGTCGTCTCCAAAGGCCCGGTCCCCGTGGAGTTCAGTAAAATCGTCGAAGATCCGGTTGATGTAGTCCAGGGAGTAGGGCCGTTCGGGGTGGCGGGCAAGCTCCACCCGTTTCCAGGTTTCGGCGGTCCGGGAATTGGCTTCGATTTTGCTTTCCAGTTTTTCCAGTTCTTCGGCGGCGTCGATGCCCGAATCCTGAATCAGTTTTTTCAACTCCTCAACTTTCTGCTGCAGTTCGACAATGTTCATGCAAGGGCCTCCCCGGATTCTTCCCCGCCCGCTGTGGGCGCTTCATGGTAATGCAAATCGATGAGCCGGGATATGATCCGCTTTTGGTCCTGTCGTTTTATGATGAGATCAACGAATCCTTTTTCAAGCTGAAACTCGGCCCGCTGGAAGCCTTCGGGCAGGGCCTGGCGGATGGTCCCTTCAATGACCCGGGGCCCGGCAAAACCGATCAGCGCGCCGGGCTCGGCAATGGTAACATCGGCCAGCATGGCAAAGGATGCGGTAACGCCGCCGGTGGTGGGATCGCAGAGGACGATGAAAAAGGGAACGCCCGCCCGGGAAAGTTCCGCGGCGGCGCTGGACGTTTTTGCCATCTGCAGCAGGGAGAAGATGCCCTCCTGCATACGGGCGCCGCCGGAATTGGTGTAGATTAGCACGGGGAGTTTTTCTTCCGCCCCCTTGAGCATGGCCCGGCAGACCTTTTCGCCCACTACCGAACCCATGGAACCTCCCATAAACTTGAAGGACATAAGGCCCAGTATCAGGGGCTTTCCGTCGATGGCGCAGGTTCCGGTGATCACCGCGTCTTTCATCTGGGCCTTGAGTTCCGCTTCGGAAAGTTTTTCTTCATACCCCGAAAGATCAATGGGATTGATGGAACTCAGGTTCGCCGAAAATTCGACAAAGCTCCCCGGATCGGTAAGGTACTTGATCCGTTCCGCCGGTTCCATCCGGTAATGATTGCCGCAGGACGGGCAGGTTTTCAGGGCCGTCTCGATCTCTTCCGGTTTGTGCTGGGCTCCGCAGATCGGGCAGGGCTCAGGATGTACCGGGCCGGAAACAGTTTCGTTTTTAGAGCGCATTTTCCGCCTCCCTGGCGATTTTTTCATAATACGATGTTCCGAAATTGCCGGAACGAAAAATCGCATGGTTAATAATATATTTCTGCTGTTCCCTGTTGGTTTTTATCCCCTCGATGATCAGTTCATCAAGGGCCCGGTTCATCCGGTTCAGAGCCTGTTCCCGCCCGGCGTCATGGACAATAAGTTTTGCCACCATGGAATCGTAATGAGGGGGCACCGTGCAGCCTGAATACAAAAACGAATCGAAGCGGACGCCGGGCCCGCCGGGGATTTCAAGCCGGGTAACGGAACCGGGGCTTAGCGCGTTGATCCGGCACTCCACGGCCCAGCCCGACAAATGAAGGGCCGCCGCCTTGAGTTCCGTCCGGCCTTCAGCGCAGGCGAGGATTTGCTGGCGGATGATGTCCGTGCCGCTCACCAGTTCGCTGACCGGATGTTCCACTTGTACCCGGGCGTTTACTTCCATAAAATAAAAATTATTTTCTTCCACGAGGAATTCGATGGTTCCGGCCCCCCGGTATTTCAGTTCCCGGAACATTCGTTCCGCGCCGGCGGCCATCCGTTTCCGCATATCGCCGGTAACGCCGGGGGAAGGGCTTTCTTCGATCAGCTTCTGGTGATTTTTTTGAACCGTGCAGTCCCGCTCGCCGAGAATGGCGACCGCCCCGCTGCCATCGGCGATGATCTGCAATTCCACATGCCGGGGGTTTTCCAAATATCGCTCGATAAAAACCCGGCCGTCGGCAAAATTGGCCTCCGCCTCCCGTCCGGCAAGAGCCAGATTTTCGGCCATCGCTTTTTTTTCCCGGACGATCCGCATCCCTTTGCCGCCGCCGCCCGCCGCGGCCTTGATGATCACGGGGAAGCCGATCTCCTCCGCCAGCTCCGCCGCGGCGGCAGGATCGGAAACCGCTTCTTCGGTTCCCGGGGTAGGGGGAAGGCCGAAACGTTTCGCCGTTTCCCTGGCGATCACCTTGTCCCCCAGAAGTTCAATTACCTCCGGGTCAGGGCCGATAAAGACAAGGCCCTTGTCCCTGACCAGCCGGGCAAAACCCGCATTCTCCGAGAGAAAACCCACGCCGGGGTGCAGGGCCTGGCAGTTCGTGTTCAGGGCCGCCATGATCAGGTTGCTCCGGTTAAGGTAGCTCTGGGCCGCAGGGGGCGGGCCGATACAGACCGCCTGATCCGCCAGCCGCACATGGAGACTGTCTTTGTCTGCGGTGGAATAAACCGCCACGGTTTTTATGCCCAGTTCCCGGCAGGAGCGGATGATCCGGACGGCGATTTCCCCCCGGTTGGCGATGAGGAGGCGGCGGATCCGGGGAACCTGATTTTTTTCTGTCATCAAAAAATCCTACAGCCGTTTTACTTCAAAAAGCGTCTGGCCGTATTCAACCAGATCCCCGCTTGAAGCTTTTACCGTCAGGATTTCGCAGTCAAATTCCGCTTCCAGATGGTTCATCATTTTCATGGCCTCAAGGATGCAGAGGCTGTCTCCGGCTTTTACTTTGGAGCCGGGCCGCACAAAAGGCGGCGTGTCCGGGCCGGGGGCGGTGTAAAAAGTAGCGACAATGGGGCTGGTGATGGCTTCCGATCCGGCGGCGCTCCCCCCGGCCACGGCGTTTCCCGGAAGCCCCAGATGTACCGGAACCTCGAAGGCCGCGGCGGCGGGGAAGGGAACGGCGGGTGCGGCGCCGCCTGAACCAGGGGAAAAAACTTCGGCCTTTCGCAGCACCAGATGGGCCGTTCCGTCATTAAAATCCAGTTCCGCAATGGAAGCGGCGTTAAACTTTTCCAGCAGCGTTAATAACATTTTATCATTCATGGCGCGCCTTTTTTCGTTCGGTTTTCCGCCGGGTCTATATGACGGCGGGGTCTACATCGGCGTCATAATTAACGCCGCTTACGTCAAAGCCGTGGGCCTCCAGAAAATCATGTTTGAAGCCCGCCACATCGGTTGCGGAGAAAATCGTTTCTTCGGTGGCCGAATCCATCCGGGCCAGTACCACCTGCTGCACATCCTCCCGCATTTCCAGATCGTCGATGCGGATGCGGCCTTCACTGTCCACCGGAACCCCGGAGGCGCCGCTTGTCCCCTGGGGTCGGTAGAGCCGGTCCCGGTAGAGCCGGACGATCTGTTCAATACAGCCCTCGTGGAGCCCCAGTTCTTTCATCACTTTGAACAGGCAGGAGACGTAAAAGGGGATGATGGGGATCACCGCGCTGGCCCGGGTAACCACCGCCTTGTTCACCGAGATCCAGGCATGAAGGCCGGAGCCGCCGTGTTTTTCGTTGATCGTCCGGGCCGCCCGTTCAAGGTCTTCCTTGGCCCGGCCTATGGTTCCGTTTTTGTAAATCGCCCAGGACAGTTCCGGGCCGATATAGGTGTAAGCCACAGTCCGGGCCGCGGAGGAAAGGACGTCCGCTTCTTTCAGCGCGTCGATCCAAAGTTCCCAGTCTTCGCCCCCCATGACCTTGATGGTGTTTTGAATCTCCTCTTCCGTGGCGGGCTCCGCGCCGGCGGTGGTAAATTTTCCCGTCATCATGTCGATGGTTTTTCCCGAATAGCTCTTCCCGATGGGCTTGATCACCGACTTATACATTACCCCGGTTTTGGGATCCGTCCGCACCGGAGAGGCCAGCGAGTAGATCACGAGGTCTATTTTTGCGGGGATTCCCGCGGCGGCGGCCAGTTCCTTTACGGCCTTCACCGTTTCGGCTTTCATGGCGCCGGAGAAAGCGTCGCCGTCCAGCGTTTTGACGGCCAGGCCCGCCTTGGCCGCCTCGGCTTCAAAGGCAAGGTTGTTGTACCAGCCGGGGGTGCCGGGCTTGGATTCACTGGCGGGTTTCTCGAAGGAGACCCCCACCGTGGCGGCGCCGTAACCAAAGGCCGCGGCGATCCGGCTGGCAAGGCCGTAGCCCGTGGAACAGCCGATAACCAGAACCAGAGCGGGGCTTCCCGGCGGCGCGGCGGACCGGGCCGCGGCAGGGTCCTTGCCGTCCGCCAGCGTATCCCGCGCATATTGAATCTGCCGCCGCACCACCGCGGCGCAGCCTGCGGGGTGGCTGTTGATGCAGATATTATTGCGAACCATGGGTTTTATGATCATTGGTATCTCCTTTAAAGTATAGAAATTGAAAGGCGTCCGCGCAAAACGAAACCCGTCTATGTATCACTTTCGCTGGATACAAGGCACATCCATTCGGCTTCGGCGGCAAGTTCTTCTCCGACAAAGGCCCGGCCCGACTGTTTGATCATCCGCGCCGAGACCCGGAGGTTTTTTATTTCCGACCGGACTTCTTCGCCGGGGCGGACCTGGCGGCGGAATTTTACCTTGTCCACCGTGGCAAGGAAAAACAGGGCCCCGTCTCCCAGAATCCCGAGTTTGCGGAGCCCCGCGCCGCCTGACTGGGCCATGGTTTCCACGAGGATCACTCCCGGCACCACCGGATATTGGGGAAAGTGGCCCTGGAAGAAAAATTCCCCTTCGCCGAAAATATGGCGGGCGGTAATTGTTTCCTGATCCGCCGAAAGGATTTCATCCACAAAAAGAAACGGGGCGCGGTGGGGCAGCAGGGTTTCAATTTCATTGCTCATGGCGTTTTCCTTCTATGAATATTTTTTGAAAACCACAACGCCGTTGTGGCCGCCAAAACCCAAAGACCCGGAAGCGGCGGCGTTGATTTTGCCGTACTGGGCCTTGTTGGGCACGTAATCCAGATCGCAGGCCGGGTCGGGGTTTTCCAGATTGATCGTGGGCGGGAAGAAGCCCTCCCGGATTGCCAGAATACAGGCGATGGCCTCAAGGCCCCCGGAACCGGCGATGCAGTGGCCCGTCATGCTTTTGGTGCTGGAGACCTTCAGCTTTCCGGCGTGATCTCCAAAGGCGCTTTTGATCATTCTGGTTTCCGTAGGATCGTTTATCTCCGTGGAAGTTCCGTGGGCGTTGTAATACTGAATGTCTTCGGGTTTCAGGCCCGCATCGGCCAGGGCGTTTTTGATGGCCCTGCCGCCGCTTTCGCCCGAGGGTTCCGGGGAAGTAATGTGGTACGCATCGCAGGTAACGCCGTACCCGGCGAACTCCGCCAGAATTTTTGCCCCCCGTTTTTTCGCGCGTTCCTCGGTTTCGAGAACCAGGACCCCCGCGCCTTCACCCAGAACAAAACCGTCCCGATCCGCGTCAAAAGGCCGGGACGCGGTTTCGGGGGCGTCGCAGCGTTTGGTGGAAAGTGCCTTGAGCATTTGGAAACCGCCCACACCGAAGGGAACAATGCAGGCTTCGGTTCCCCCAGCCACCGCCGCATCGCAGCGGCCCGAGCGGATAAGGTCCAGGGCCTGTCCCAGCGCGTCGGTTCCCGAGGTGCAGGCCGTTACCTGCGTATAGGCGGGCCCCTGCAGGCCGAAGATCATGGCCACATTTGCCGCGGCCTCGTTGGGGATCATCAGCGGAATGGTCAGGGGCAGCATCCGCCGGGGGCCTGCGTCAAAAAGTTTTTTGAAGGATTCGCTAACTATTTCAAAGCCGCCGATACCGTTTCCAAAAACGATGCCGGTTTTTTCGGGATCGCAGTTTATCCGGCGGCGGCCATCTTCATCGGCGGCCCCCAAAAGCCCCGCGTCTTCCAGCGCCTGCGCGGCGGCGGCGGCGGCGAACTGGGTGAACCGCGCCATTTTGCGGGCGTCTTTTTTGTCGATCCACCGGGAGGGATCAAAATCCCTGACCTCCGCGGCAATGGTAACGTCAAAGTCCGTCGTGTCAAAGGCGGTGATCTTTCCCACTCCGCTTTTCCCCGCCTTGAGGTTTTCCGCATATTCGCTTACCGAATTTCCCAGTGGAGAGACAAGGCCCATCCCCGTAACCACAACCTTTGTTTTCATTCTGCCAAAACTCCTGCGTTAAATAAACATACCACCGTCTACGGCCAGCGCCTGTCCGGTGATGTACGATGAAGCGCCGGAGGCGAGGAAGAGCGCCGCCTCCGCGATGTCTTCCGGGTTCCCCATCCGTTTGAGGGGGATAAGGTCCAGCATTTTTTCCTTTGCCGCTTCCGGCATGGCGTTGGTCATGTCGGAATTGATAAAGCCCGGCGCGATGGCGTTGACCCGGACGCCGCGTCCGGCGGTTTCCCGGGCCAGGCTTTTGGTCAGGCCGATGAGTCCCGCCTTGCTGGCGGAATAATTCACCTGCCCGCCGTTTCCGTGGAGGCCCACAACGCTGGACATATTGATGATAGAGCCCTGCCGCTTGCGGATCATGTCCCGCCCCACGGTCCGGGCAATCAGGAAAGCCGCGCTGAGGTTCACGTCCAGTACCTGCTGCCAGTCCTCAAGGCTCATCCTGAAGGCAAGGTTGTCCCTGGTGATCCCGGCGTTGTTGACCAGAATGTCAAAGCCCCCCGATTCTTTCAGGGCCCCTTCGATGATCGTTTCCACTTCGGCGATCTTGCCGAGGTCCGCGTTTATCCAGTGGAGCTTCCCCCCGGCGCCGGCGATCCGTTCCGCCAGATCCGCCGGTTCTTTGGTGCCCAGTCCCCAGACCTCCGCCCCTTCGGCGAGGAACCGTTCCGTAACGGCCCGGCCTATGCCCCGGGAAGCTCCGGTGACCAACGCTTTTTTCCCATCCAGAATCATATTTACCCCTTCATACAAGGCTGTTTCAAACTTCGGTTTTTGGAACCGCAGCCCTGGATTTAAATAGTATTTGTACGTCTTCCACCGTGCCCGCGGCGTAACAGGGAATAGCGCTTCCCGAATCTTTCCAGAGGCCCTGCAGCACTTTACCGGGGCCGCATTCCAAAAGGGCCCCAATACCGCCCGCCGTGTCAATGGCCCGCTCCTCGTTGATCCAGCGGACCGGTTCGGTGATCTGCCGGAGGGCCAGCGTTTTTGCTTCCCCCCCGGAATGTACCCGCTTTCCCGTTACGTTGGAATAAAAGGGGATCGCCGGATCGGAGAAGGGAACCGCTTCCAGAACCGGGCGGAACTGTTCCGCGGCGCCGGCTATCAGGGGCGAGTGAAAAGGCCCCGCTACCTGAAGCCGGATAAAGCGCCGGGCCCCCGCGTCTTTAAACCGGGCCTCCGCTTCCGCCAGCGCCGGGGCTGTGCCGCTGACCACAAGCTGCCGGGGGGAATTGATGTTCGCCGGGTACAGACCTCCAAGGCCCCCGGCGGTCCATTCGGCGATCAGGGCCTCCGCCTGTTCCGGCGCAAGGCCAATTACCGCGGCCATACCCGCGGCTTCACCGGCAGTCTCAGCGGCGATCCGTTCCGCCGCGGCCTGCATAGCTTCGCCCCGGGCCTTCACCAGCCGGAAGCAGTCTTCGCCGCTGATGACCCCCGCCGCCGCCAGGGCCGCGTATTCTCCCAGACTGAAACCCGCGGCCCCTGCGGGAGCGAGGCCCTGATCCGCCAGGTACACGGCGGCGGCAAGATTGGCCAGCGTGAGGGCGGGCTGGGACACATCAGTCCGCTTTAGGGTTTCCGCATCCGTATCCCGGAGCAGCGCTTCCATATTATGGCCGGTAATATCCGACGCAAGATCAAAAATTTTTTTTACCCCCGGAGAACCGGAGACCAGAAAATCCAGCGACATCCCCGGATACTGGGCTCCCTGACCGGGAAACAAAAAAAAGTTTTTTATATTTATTATTTCCATGCCGCCCTTTTCCATTACCAAATGATGAGGTTGCCCCCATAGGTAAGCCCGCCGCCAAAGCCGACGGTCAAAATCAGGTCGCCCCGTTTTAACTGGCCGCTCCGGTTCATCTCGTCCAGCGCGATGGGGATCGAGGCCGCGGAGGTGTTGGCGTATTCTTCGATATTGAGAAAGAACGTTTCTTCCGGTATGCCCAGCCGCTTTCCCGCGGCCTGCACGATCCGGGCGTTGGCTTGGTGGGGGATGATCCGGGCAAGGTCCCCCAGGGTGATCCCTTCCATCTCCAGCAGGCCGCTGATGGTTTCGGTAACCGCCCTGACGGCAAAGTTGTATACCGCCTGACCGTTCATTTCAATATGGGTGGCTTTTTCCACAGTCTCTCCGGTTCTGAAGGGGTACCGGCTCCCCCCCCGGCGGAAGATCAGAGATTCGGTTCCCGAGCCGTCGGCCCGGAGGATAGTCCGCAAAAGGCCCCGCCGCTCCGGCCCTTCCGCCGGGGTTGAGGTTTTTTCGATCAATACCGCGCCCGCGCCGTCCCCGAAAAGGACGCAATTCCGGTCTTCCCAGTCGGTGATCCGGCTCAAAACCTCCGCGCCGATGACCAGCGCCCGTTTCCGCTCCTTATTAATAGAAAGAAGTCCCGCGGCGGTCTCCAGACCGTAGATAAAACCGGTACAGCAGGCGCTGACATCCATGGCTCCGGCGTTTTTCGCCCCCAGTTTGTCCTGCACGATGCAGGCCGTGGGGGGGCAGCCGTAATAGTCTGCCGTGGCGGTGGCCAGGACGATCAGATCAAGACCCAGGGCCGCCTCCGCTATGGCCCTTTCCCGTTCCTCGTTCCCTGAATCCACCGGGTTCTCAAAACCCGCGGCCTGGGCCAGCGCGTTTTTTGCCGCCTGCAGGGCAAGATCGCTGCAGGCAATGTCTTCGCCGGCGATATGCCGGGCCCCGATCCCCGTGTGGGACCGGACCCATTCATCGCTGGTGTCGATCCGTTTGGCGAGGTCGTCGTTGGTAACCCGCCGGGCGGGAATAGCCCTTCCGGTGGCCTTGATTTCAATACCCATAGTTTTTTCATGACAAAAAATCGTTTTTTGTCATACTCCTTATCATAACAAATTTCTCGAAATTGTCAAGATGACTTTTGACCCCCCCGGAGGCCGGAAGGTTGCAGGGCCGCCGGTGGATTGCCCTGCCGGATTATGATATATTGAAGGTATGAAAAAGCCGGACTTGTCCCGCGCCCTGATATGTGCGGGGCTGGTGTTTTTTTTCTGCGTCCCCCTGTTGAAAGCGGAGAGTTTTTTGGAGCGTCTTTCCTGGTCTTTTGGGGGGACGATGCTGCTGTTCCCCGAAGACAACGGCAACCGGGGGGGGCCCATGCCGGTTCTGCCCGCGCCGGGCGCGGCGCTCAGCTATGCCATCTGGGGCCCCCTCTCCGCGGAGCTGTCTCTGGATATGTATCTGACCCAGTATGCCTATGACTTTGAGTGGAACCGGGCGTTGCCCGCGGAAATAGAACACCGTTCCGCCTGGGTGTTTGGCTTTCTTACCGGAATCCAGGCAGTGGCCGGCTTTCCCCTGGGGGAGAAGTTTATTTTCCGGGGCTACGGCGGCCCGGCAATAGATCTGCGGATCATCACCCTGGCGGCCAGCCACCCCGACGATCTGAGCGGCCTGCCGGAAACGGACGCGCGGATTCAGACCGGCGCGATTCGGGAATACCTGTGGAGCCGGGGCCGCTGGTTCCTTCCGGTCCTCGGAATGGGTTTTGATTACCGGATGAACGAAAAATTTCTCATGGGGCTGGATTTCAGAACCTGGTTCCCCCTTTACAAAATCTGGAGCGGTGAGGATCTGCCCCCTGTCGAAGGCTGGCGTTTCGGGCTGGGGCTGCGGATCACGGTGAGGTAAAAACAGCGGGTCTCCCGGAACCGCCAAAGAACTCAGTCCTTTGTTTCCGTTTTTTTGTCTGTCAGCAGATCTGCCAGTTTGTCGATGACCGCCGGGGCCGCGTCCACCAGCCGTTCAATAGTGGAGGTGTCCCCCGCCGAAAGAATCTTCACCGTGTCCTTCTCGATGACGATAAAGGTAACCGGCGCAACCGAAACCCCGGCCCCGCCGCCTCCCGGCGTGGATTCGGCGGGAGCGCCGCCCCCGGCGATGATCCCGATGGAGGCCTTGAATACCGGTATGATGGTGATGTTCCCGGCAGTGATGGATTGTCCGATGATGACATTGGCATCTACAAGGCTCTGTACGCTTTCCAGAACCATGGCCTTGAATTTATCCTGATCAAACATGAGCGCCGCTCCTTCTCGTGTAAAGTCCCCGCCGGATTATGCGGAACAGCAGCAGGGCCGCCGGCATGGCCAGTGAAACGCGGCAGTTCAGGGCCAGCTCCCGGCGGGCTGAAAACAAAGGCCCCAGGACGATCTCTGGCTTTCCCCCGGCCAAAAGAGGACGGAGGGACGAAAAAAGTCCGCAGAGCCAGCCGTAAAGAAGCGCGGTTTCCGCCGCCTCTCCGGTGGAAAACCGCAGCCGCATCTGAAACCGGCTTACCCGCAGGGGCTTGCGGAACACCGGAACCCAGTCCCGCAGCAGCCGAAGGGTTCCGAAAGAGGCCGCCGGATCGCGGAGCGGTATTTTCCCGCTGAAACACAGATACCGGGCCCGTAGAAGCATCCGGTCTCCCGCCTCCAGATCCAGCGCCAGCGGCGCGGCGCCGAGGGCCCCGGTCAGGCATATAAGCCCGGCGCACAAAAAAAACAGGAACACCCCTCACGCTAGTACGGCCCCCGGTTTTTGTCAATTGGAGTTGCAGAGTGATGGAGAATACTCTATAGTGAATTTGAAGGGGCGATACATGACGGGAGGAGCATCATGGACAAGGTGAGCGGATTTTTTACCAGTAAATACGTGATTGGATTTGGCGCCGGAGTGGCGGCGTCGATTTTGGCATACCGGGCCTGGAAAAGCAAAAAACTCCGAAAGGCGCTGGTAAAGGCAGTGGCTCAGGGCATCAAACTGCGGGACGATGCACAGCATACCTTAAACAGCATCAAGGAAGACGCGGAAGACCTTTGCGCTGAAGCAAAAGAACAGAATCCCTCCTGCGGGGCTTCCGGCGCGTAACGGTTTACGGCAGTACCGATGAATTACCGGATCATCCATGAACTGCCCCGCCGGTTCCGGCTGAACTGCGGCAGGTACGCCTTTAGCCCCGAACGGGCCGCGGCGGTGGAAGAATTCCTCCTCGCCCTTGAAGGGGTGGAAACGGCCAGGGTCTCGGCCTTCACCGGAAGTATCGTCTGTACCTTTGCGCCCCCCCGCCGGGACTTTCTGCTGGAAAGCATCCGCGGTCTTGAACTTGCCTCTCTGCCCGAAGCGATGGGCGCCGCGGCCCACGCCGCGGATGAGGCATTTCAGCATAAACTTTTTGCGGTCATCACTAAACGGATTTTGACCCGTTACCTTCTGCCCACCCCTTTGCGGCTGTTGTATACCTATTACCGGGCCGGGGGCCTTGTGAAAAAAGCACTGGGGGCGCTGCTGGATTTCAGGCTGAATGTGGACGTTCTTGACGCCGCCGCGGTTTCCGCGTCTCTGGCCCAGGGGGAGGATGCGACGGCAGGGTCGATCATGTTTATGCTTTCCCTGGGGGAAGCGCTGGAAGACTACACCCGCAAAAAATCAAAGGCCGTATTGGCAAGCTCCCTGTCCCTGAACATCGATTCGGTATGGAAGATCACGGATCAGGGAGAAGCGCTGGTTCCCCTTGCCGGAATTGCGGCGGGCGACCGGATCATTGTCCGCAGCGGCGCCATGATTCCCTTGGACGGCGAGGTGTTCCGGGGGGAGGCCATGGTCTGCCAGGCATCCCTGACCGGGGAACCCCTGCCGGTACTGCGGCGGCCCGAAAATGCGGTTTACGCGGGAACGGTGGTGGAGGAGGGCGAACTCGTTATCACCGTTACCAGCCTGGCGGATGAAACCCGGATCGGAAAGATCCTTTCCATCATTGATGAATCGGAAGGGCTCAAGGCCCGGGTTCAGAACCGGGCGGAAAAACTGGCGGACTCCATTGTGCCCCTGAGCTTTGCCGGCGCGGCCCTGACTATGGCCCTGACCGGCAGCGCCGCCAGAGCCATGGCCTTCCTCATGGTTGACTATTCCTGCGCCATCAAACTGGCCATGCCCATCGCCGTATTGTCCGCCATGCGGGAAGCGGCCCAGCGGCGGATTTTTGTAAAGGGCGGAAAATTTCTGGAGGCCCTGGCCCAGGCGGATACGGTGATTTTTGACAAGACCGGAACCCTTACCGAAGCGCGGCCCCGGATTGAAAAAATCGTCCCTCTGGGGGGGAAAAGCCGCCGGGAAGTTTTGAGCATGGCGGCCTGTCTGGAAGAACATTACCCCCACAGCGTAGCCGCCGCGGTGGTGAGGCAGGCGGAAGAGGAAAACCTCAAACACCGGGAAGAACACAGCGAACTGGAATATGTGGTGGCCCACGGGGTGGCGGCCTGTTATGCCAAAGCCCGGGTGGTGCTGGGGAGTTATCACTTTGTTTTTGAAGATGAAAAAACCCGCATCACCGGTGAGGAAAAGGCCCTGATCGAAAAAGAAACCGAAGGGTATTCCGCCATATACCTAGCCCGGGAAGGCCGGCTTTTGGGGATCATCTGTTTTACCGATCCGCCCCGGCAGGAGGCCGCCGCGGCGGTGGCGGAACTCAAGGCTCTGGGGATTTCGCGGATCATTATGATCACCGGGGACAATGAGGCTGCGGCAAAACGCATCGCCGGGGAACTGGGCCTGACCGAATATTACGCCGAAGTACTGCCCCGGGAAAAAAGCGATTTGGTTCGCCGCTTCAGGGCGGAGGGGCGCCGGGTCGTCATGGTGGGCGATGGAATCAACGATTCCCCCGCGCTGGCTGCGGCGGATGCGGGAATCGCCATGATCAACGGCTGCGATCTGGCCCGGGAAGTGGCCGATGTGGTGCTGCTTTCGCCGGATCTGCGAAGCCTTACCCGGATAGTGCGGCTGGGGAAGGGCCTTATCGCCCGGATTTCGGACAACTACCGGAAGATTCTCGTTGCCAACAGCGCCCTTTTGGCCCTCTCCCTGGGAGGAATCATCACCCCGGCGGCTTCGGCGCTGCTGCACAATGCGTCCACTTTTTTGCTCAGCGCCGCTTCAACCCGGCCCTACCTGCCGGACTTGCGCCGCCCAACGGCGTAAGCGCGGCGGTTTGGCGCGTTTTACGGGAAGGCCGGAACGATGAAAGAAAAACGAAAAAAATACCTGAACCTGTTGCGGGCCGAGGAGGACGAGCGGATCCGGGCCATGTTTGACGCCATTCCCGTGGCCTGCACCTTCTGGGATGCGGAAGGGAATGTGGTTGACTGCAATCAGGAAGCGCTGAACCTTTTTGAGGTTCCCGACAAGGAAGAATTCTGCCGCCGGTTCAGCGATTTTTCCCCCGCATTGCAGGCGGACGGAAGCATCAGCCGGAAAAAAATCCGGGAAAATTTTTTGGAAACCTATACCAGGGGGGATATAAAATTTCAGTGGCTCCATCGCAGCGCCGGGGGAAAATGGCTGCCCTGTTTTGTGAACCTGGTGCGGATCAAATACCGGGATGGTTACCGGGTGGTGGGATATACCAAAGACCTCCGGGATATTCAGAGCCTGGAGGATCAGCGCCGCCGGGCGGATGAACGGAGCCGGGAACTGGAGGTTCAGAACCGGGCCGCCAAAGTCGCTTCGGAAGAAAAAAGCAAATTCCTTGCCTCCATGAGCCACGAGATACGAACCCCCATGAACGCGATTATCGGCATGAGCGATCTGATACGGACCGACAACTTCGACGAAACCCAAAAAGTTTTTTTTGACGATATACGGAAGATGTCCAAAACCCTGCTGCAGATTATCAACGACATTCTTGACATTTCAAAAATCGAAGCGGGCAGGCTGGAACTGGCCCCGGTTCATTTTAATTTTGTGGAACTTTACGACAACATTTGCTCCCTGAACCGTTTCAGCGCGGAAGCCAAAGACCTGGAATTCCGCCAGTACCTGGATCCCCAGATCCCTCCGGTGATCTACGGGGACGATATACGGATCCGCCAGATTCTTACCAACATCCTCAACAACGCCGTCAAGTATACCCGCGAGGGGTATGTGGAATTCAGGACCGAATGTGTCAGGCGGGACGACGGGGAGTCGCTGGTTTTTTCCGTCCGGGATACGGGGATTGGCATCAGGAAAGAAGATTTTTCAAAACTCTTCGGCAACTTTCAGCAGCTTGACGGCTCCGCCAACCGGGGCATCGTGGGAACCGGGCTGGGCCTGGCGATCACAAAAAACCTAGTAACCATGATGGGGGGCGAAATTGTATTTGACAGCGAATACGGCAAGGGTTCGGTCTTTACCGTGTTCCTGCCCCTGACGGCAGGGGATCCCGAAAAGGTTGAACGGAAGCGCCTGAAGTCCCTGGTTATGGCCAGCGGCGGGGTCGGCGCGCTGGTGGTGGATGACAACCGGATCAACCTCAAAGTCGCCCTGGCTTTTTTAGCGGCCCACAATATCCGTGCCGATACCGCCTGGAGCGGCATGGAGGCCCTGGAAAAAATAAAAGCCAGGGCCTACGACATTGTTTTTATGGATCACATGATGCCCGGCATGGACGGACTTGAAACCGTGCGCCGGATCCGGGCGCTGGCGGAAGAAGGCGGCGGCGGGGAGCGGTTCAAAACCATGCCGGTTATCGCTCTTTCGGCAAACGCCGTCTCCGGAACCAGGGAGGCTTTTTTTGCCGCGGGGATGAACGATTTTATCCCCAAGCCCATTGACGCCGCGGATCTGAACATGAAGCTGGCCCGGTGGCTCCCGGCGGAAAAGATCGCCGGGTTTGAGCGGCCCCCCGGAGAGAGCGTTGGGCCCGGCGGCCCCGGCGCCGGGGAAGGGCCGGTTGACCGGAAGGCGGGGCTTCGCAACGCGGGAAATGATTCGGAACTGTACCACCGGCTCTGTACGGGTTTTTACGAAGATCATGGCGAAGACGCCTTCAGGATCCGGGACGCCCTGGCGGCGGGGGATCAGAAGCTGGCCCACCGGCTGGCCCACACTCTGAAAAGCGTTGCGGAACTTATCGGCGCGGGAAAGCTCGGGAAGACCGCCGCCCGCCTGGAAAAAGGGCTGGCGGAAAACAGGCCGGACCTCCAGGGGAACATAGACCGGATGGAACAGGAACTTCGGGAACTGATCGTGGACCTGGCAACCGGTGATCCCGCGGGCCCGGCTTCCGGCGCTGAAGCCGCGGATGATGCGGCGGCTGGAGACCGGGGGCGGGAAAAAAACGCCGCCTTCCGCATCCTGGTGGTAGACGATGAAAAGGCAAGCCTTACGGTGCTGGCCAGCATCCTTTCCGCCGGATACACGGTCTGCACCGCCGAAACCGGAGAAGAAGCCCTGATCCGGGCGGCGGAAGATCCGCCTGATCTGATCCTGCTGGATATAATCCTGCCGGGGATGGACGGTTTTGAGGTTCTCAGGACGCTCAAAAAATCCCCCGACACCCGGATGATTCCGGTGATCATTATCACGGGGCTTCAGTCCGATGAGGATGAAGAAAAGGGCCTGCTCCTGGGGGCGGTGGATTATATCACCAGGCCGTTCAAAAACGCTATCGTCATGGCCAGGGTAAAAACCCACATCCAGATTGTCCATCAATTCAAAATCATCGAACGGCTGGGCCTGATCGATCCCCTGATGAATATTCCCAACCGCCGCTGTTTTGACGACCGCATAGGTATTGAGTGGCGGCGGGCGGCCCGGGACGGAAAGTTCCTTTCTTTTTTGATGATGGATCTGGACAATTTTAAAAACTACAACGATACCTGGGGCCACCCGCAGGGGGACGCGCTTCTGAAAACCGTGGCCCGCATTTTTACCGCCGCGGTCCGCCGCCCCGGTGATCTTGCCGCCCGGATCGGGGGCGAAGAATTCGGCGTCCTCCTCCCGGACACGAATTTGAATTCCGCCCTCAGGGTGGCCGAAGAAATCCGTTCCCGCGTTGAAAGCGCCCGGATTCTCACCGCGGACGGCAAAACGGAAACCCACGCCACCATCAGCATCGGCGCCGCCTCCCTGATCCCCGCTCATGACAAGCTGATTGCCGATTTTATTTCCACCGCGGATCGCCGCCTCTACGCCGCCAAAAAAAGCGGGAGAAACCGGATTTGCTGGGAATGAGGAGTGAAGAGAGGCGCGCGGCCGGGGAACGGCATTCAGCGGGCCCGGTTTTTCCGCGGTTTACTCAAATATGATGCCTTTTTCCGGGCTCATTGACCGGATGACGGCCAGGGATTCCAGGCGGATGCCCGCTTCGCGGATTCGCTGGCCCCCCTGCTGGAAGCCTTTTTCGATAACCACTCCGGCCCCCGCAAGGCGCGCCCCGGCGGTTTTAGTCAAGGCGATAAGGCCCTCAAGAGCGCAGCCGTTGGCGAGAAAATCATCGATAAGGAGAACCGAGTCTTCGGGATGGAGGTAGGCTTTGGGTACGGTGATGGTATAATCAACGCCGTGAGTGTAGGAAGTTACTTCCGCGCTGTATAGATTGATGTCCAGGTTTTTTGCCCGGAACTTTCGGGCAAAGACCACAGGGACATGAAAATACTGGGCCGTTACGCAGGCAATGCCGATGCCGGAAGCTTCGATGGTGAGAATCCGGCTGACCGGGGCGCCGGAAAACCGCCGGGCGAATTCCTTCCCAATCTCGTTATACAGATCGACATCAACCTGCTGATTGAGAAAAGCCCCCACATTCAGGATGCTGCCGGGCATGATTTTACCCTGGGTTTGAATCCGGTCTTTCAGTATCTGCACATTACGCCTTTATGGACGGTCCTTCGTTTCAAAACCGCCTGATCGGACACATGGGAACCTATAGGGCAGCAGGTAATTATTCCGCTTTCCGATTTCTTGGTCGGGCAACCCGGATTTGGCTTCCAGTCGCAAACATCGTGTTTGCTCCTTCCAGCCCGCCTACGTACCTTTCGGCGCATCCTGCGCCTCAACCCCTTCAAGGCTTCGCCTTTCCGGGGTCCGGTACTTCGTTTCAAATCCGCATTAATTTGCTGCTAATTCCTTAGTCGGGCAACCCGGATTTGAACCGGGGACCCCAAGTCCCCCAGACTTGTACGCTAAACCAACTGCGCCATTGCCCGGCCAAGGAATCGGCAGGATTTTTACCGTGGTTGAAACCCTACCACACCGGCAGACGGCGTGTCAAGGCATCGCGGGCTTTATCACCGCCGGGTCGTAATCCGCCGGGGGTTCATAACCCAAAAGCCGGATGCAGGTGGCGGCGATGGAACTGATGCCCAAACCTTCCCGGAGGCAGCTTTCCCGGGGTTCCGCGGCGTATTCCCCCTGGGAGGCGGGGTCGTAGAGGATGCAGGGCACAGGGTTGAGGCTGTGGCTGGTTTTGGCTTTGGGGCTGCCGTCTTCCCGGCGGATCACTTCGCCTGATTTTTTGTTGTGTTCAAACATATCGTCCGAGTTGCCGTGATCCGCGGTGATCAGCATGATCCCCCCCGCGTGTTCCACCGCTTTGGCGAGCCGGCCAATCTGGATGTCCATGCCCTCCATAGAACAGACCACCGCCTGGTACACCCCGGTATGGCCCACCATGTCCCCGTTGGGGTAGTTAAGCCGGATAAAGTCGTAGTCCCCGGAACCGATGGCCCTGATAACCTCGTCGGTGATCTCCGCGCACTTCATCCAGGGACGCTGCTCAAAGGGGATAATATCGCTTTTGATCTCCGCATAGGTTTCCAGTTTTTCATCGAATTTGCCGGTCCGGTTTCCGTTGAAGAAGTAGGTTACGTGGCCGTACTTCTGGGTCTCCGATATGGCAAGCGTGCGGACCCCCGTGGCGGCCAAATATTCCCCCATGGTCCGGTCGATGGAAGGGGGGCTGACCAGGTAGCGGCGGGGCACATGGAGGTCCCCGTCGTATTCCATCATCCCCGCATAGCAGACCCTGGACCTGCGCACCCGATCGAACTTGGAAAAGTCATCTTCCTCAAAGGCGGCGGTAATCTCCAAGGCCCGGTCCCCCCGGAAGTTGAAGTACACCACCGAGTCCCCGTCTTCGATAGTGCCGACGGGGCGGCCCTTGCCGTCCGCGGCGGTTTCCACCACCACAAATTCTTTAAGGTCCTGATCGATGATTCCGGGGATCTCCCGACGGTAGGTCTCCACCGCCTCTCTTGCACTGGCGAAGGGCCGCCCCTGCCCCAGGACATGGGTTTTCCAGCCCCGTTCCACCA
>JAISBS010000046.1 GCA_031266075.1 Treponema sp. | reverse complement strand
ACGGGGAAAAGTTCAAGGAGTTTGTCGAACGGCTGGTATGGGGGAAGAAGCGGAAAGTATTTTTGGTATTAGACAATGCGAAGACGCATCACAGCAAGATACTGAACGAGTGGGTAGAGAGAAATAAAAAGAGGGTAGCATTATTTTATCTGCCGCCGTACAGTCCTGATTTAAATCCCGATGAACATGTGAATGCTGATGTAAAATACGGGGTAGGTTCCCGGACGCCGAAGAGGACGAAAGAAGGTTTGAGGGCAGCGACGGAAGAACACATGAACATGCTACGTAAAAAGCCGAAACGGATTAAACGATATTTTCTTGATCCGGCCATAGCCTATGCCGCTGATGTCTGAATTACAATTGCCGGGTCAGTAATGTTTTAAAATTATCGGCATTGTTATATCCATTTTTTGTCCATGAATATGGGTGCACAAGAATTTGGATTTTATCATATTTTTTCATTGTTGTTTCATTTGGTTCCAGTCCATAATTCCAATGGTGTCTTGCGTCTGATAAATATTTAATTTTAGGCGGATTTACGAGTATGTCTTCTGTAAAACTGAAAAACAAATCATCATACGCATTAATAATCCCTTCAAGTTTTATTGCATTGCGTAAAACATCCGTAATAGGCCGGTGTATAGAAAAACTTTCTATTTTTTCTCCTAACATCATCCCCATGATTTCAATTTCTTTTTTAATTTGATTTTTTATGTTGTTTATGTCTGTTATGCCATTTAAATGAAAATGCAACCCAACACTATGACCCATATTTATTATTTCCAAAATCAAATCTCTATTTTTTTTGGATAATATGTTATATGAGTTATTTGTCAGCTGAAATAAATAGGTTGAATAAAATTTTTTCCCATGCTCAAATACTGCCAGATTATACGCTCTTTCCACACTGAATTCCACATCATGGCGCATAATAATAAATTTATTGACTTTTTTGTCAATTTGATAAAATGTGTAATATTTCCCGCTTTCTTTTATAATGTCTATTATTTCACCATAGTAGTCAAAAGAAAATAAACGTTGGTTGGTTGTTGGTTGTTGGTTGTTGGTTGTTGGTTGTTGGTTGTTGGTTGTTGGTTGTTGGTTGTTGGTTGTTGGTTGTTGGTTGTTGGTTGTTGGTTGTTGGTTGTTGGTTGTTTAAGGATACGCATAAAATTCTCCTTTTGTCAAGCCCCATTTGAAAAAAGCACTATTGTTTTTCTCAACTTTTCATAGAGTATTCCGTTTTTATTCTCTTGTCAAGAATTATTTTAACCCAATTCAGAAAATAAGGACAGGCTCTCATTGCCCTTTGCGAAACTCACTCGGTGCAACGCCAAAATGTTCACGAAAGGCAGTGGAGAAGCTTGTGTAGTGTTTGTAGCCCACTGCCCCGGCGACTTCTCCAAGAGGACATGATGTGTTCTTCACGGCGTTCATGGCTTTTTCCATGCGAAGACGGTGGATATAGCAAGCGGCGGATAAGCCGGTATGTCTTTTGAAGAGGGCGGTAAATTTACTGGTGCTCATGGCGGCCTGTTTTGCCAATGCCTCCAGGGGAAGGGGCCTGGAAAAACGTTCCCCGGCATAGCGCAGGGCTGCGGCGATTCCCGCCTGATCCTGTTCGTCAAGCGGAGGCCGCGCCCCCGTTTTGGGCCGCCTGTGCCAATCCATGATAACCGAAATCAGCTCAAGCGTTTTTGCTTCAATCCATACATTCCCAATATCTCCGGTAAAAGAAGCTTCGCCGATTTGTTTCAGTATGATGACGGCTTCGGGGATCAAAGGAAATCCTCTCAGGGCATCAATAGCTTGTATCAATTCATCCGGTGAAATATGGTAACGCGAACCAATGAAGGTGTCAAAAAATTCCGACAGGAACGAGACCCCCACTCCGCAATGCGAAAATCCCGCCGGACGGCGCTGACGGTAAATCCCGCCTTTTTCAATATGCGCCCCCCCAATCCCCCGCATGGTTCCGCGGCAAAGGGCGATATGAAAATACCGGGGGAGATCTTTTGAAATATGTTCAATTGGCTGCCGGTAGGTGAGGTTTGTTACGCTTACCGAAAGGTTTTTCCCTGCCGGTTTCAGGAGGCAGGTCCCTTCCCCACAGGATCGCCGGGTTATTAATTCTATATGGCCGTCCCGGGTGAGTTTTATTTTTTCCAAATGATCGCTTTCGTATCTGCGAAGCTGTGCAAGAAGAAGATCCCCGATGATTGAATCCATGCCGTACTCCTTCAGGGCTGACCAGCCCGGCGTTTGCAGCTGGTTTCGCAAATGGCCAAAAAACTTTTGCTATCCGCCAAATTTTCGCCTGGAACCTTGCCGGTTCCGGCATTTACCACTATTCTGTAGTTAGTTTATGCTAATAAAAACATCCTGTCAATTGACCGTTCAACGGACGTGTCCAATGTACGGAGGAATATATGAAAATCGGTAACGCCATGGCCCTCTATTTTTCGGCAACGGGAAATACCGAATATGCCGTAAAGCGGTTTGCCCGGAACCTTGGCGTCTATTTCGGGAATGTTCTCAGTATCGAGGCCAAGGTAGAAAAAATTGAACATATCGTTTTTAGCGCAGATACGCTTATTATTGCTTACCCAAATTTTCTCTGCGCCATTCCAAAAATCATGGGGGACTATATTGCGAAATATGCCCGGTGGTTTGAAGGAAAAAATATTATTACACTGGTTACCTATGCCAAATTTTCACTGGATGCGGATTTGCTGGTTCTCAGGCTCCTGAAAAAAAAGAGAATATCTTTTCGGGAATGTTCAGGACTAAGCGTCCAATTTCCCATCAACGTATGCGATATAGAACTGATTAAACAATTACCGGACGATGAAACCGCCGGGCTCAGGGAAAAGGCGGACAGAAGGCTGGATGAAGCGGCAAAAATCATTTTGCAGGGTCAAAACATACACGATGGGAAAGAATGGCAGCGCCCTGTGGCCTTTCTCCGGCAGAGGATGTTTTATCTAAATAGAATAAAATATTATTACAAAAAAGTAAAGATAAATGAAAATTGTGTGCGCTGCGGTCTTTGTATAAGCCGCTGCCCCATGAAGAATTTTGAAATGCGGGGCAAAAAAGTGCATCAAAAGGGAAAATGTACGCAATGTTACCGCTGCGCGAATCTGTGCCCCCAAAACGCGATAACTATTTGGGGGCATAAAGTACAATGGCAGTACCGGGGACCGGAAAAATTTGGGGGCTCTGAAAATGGAAGGGTATTCAGAAATTGCAGGTTCTAAAAAACGCGATTCTCAATTTCAATGAACCTCCCCGCCCTAAAGCTCTCCCGCCGAAAGGCGGGCTCTTGGGTATCAGACCCCACGGTGAATGAACCGGCTGCTTGTCGAACAAGTTTACTAAGTGTTCGCTTCGTTTTCGTGCCTGCCCGAATGCCCCGCCCGGATGGGCCGTAAATCCGCCTCGCTGACCAGGGCCGGATCATTAACCCCGATGGGCAGTTCCCGGCCTTCTTCAGGCTCCACCTCTTCCTCGTTCCATAGTTCATGCTGGGGAGATTCAACATTGATCCTGGCAAGTTCCTCGTGTTCCAGCCGCACGGAGATCACCTTGGTTACCCCCGATTCCTCCATGGTAACCCCCAGCAGGGTTCCCGCGCCGGTAACGGTTTTTTTGTTGTGGGTGATGATGATGAACTGGCTGGTGCCGGCGAATTCCCGCAGAAGCTGGACAAAGCGGCCCACGTTCTGCTCGTCCAGGGCGGCGTCAATTTCGTCCAGCAGGCAGAAGGGACTGGGCTTTACCATATAGGTGGCAAAGAGCAGGGCCACCGCGGTCATGGACCGCTCGCCGCCGGAAAGCAGGGTGATGTGTTCCAGCTTCTTCCCCGGCGGCTGGGCGAAGATTTCAATTCCCGATTCCAGTACGTGGTTGGGGTCGGAGAGCCGGAGTTCCGCCCTGCCGCCCCCGAAGAGCCGGCGGAACATATTGTGAAAATTCTTTTTGATCTTGTTGTAGGTCGCCAGGAACAGCGCCGACGATTCGGAGCGGATTTCGGCGGTGAGGTTTTCCAGGTCTTTCCGGGCCTTTTCCAGATCCGCCATCTGGCCGCTGAGAAAATCGTAGCGTTCTTTGGCCTCGGCGAATTCTTCCGGGGCCATGAGGTTCACCGAACCCAGGTCCCGCAGGGCGCTCCGGGCTTGGCTGAGTTTTTCCCGCAGTTCCGCCGGGGCCGTGGTGATGGTAAAGATACGCTCCTCAAATTCCAGAAGATCCCGGGAATGGGTCTCCCGAAAATTGTCCTGAATGTTTTTGATCTCCGTTTCGGACTGAACCAGTTCCAGGTGGATCTTTTCCATGGCGTCCTGCACTCGGTTCAGCTCGTCCATCCGTTTTTTGATGGAGTCCCGTTTACCCGCCACGTCCCCGTTCCGTTTGGCGATGTCCTGCTCCAGCGTTTCCAGTTCCGCGGTCAGCCGGATGCCCTTCTGCTCAATACCGGCGATCTCCGATTCGGTTTCGGCGATCCGCTCGTTGATTTCCTCAAGCCGTTTGCGATCAAGGAACAGTTCATCCTGAATGGTTTTGAGGAGCCCTTCCTGGCCCGCCAGTTCCCGCCGGATCAGCCGGGCCTGTTCCTCAGCGGACTGGGCCTGGGCGCTCATTTTGGCCCGGCTTACCCGCAGGTCCTCCAGGGTGGCCCGGTACTCGTCGATTTTGGCCCCCAGGTCCGCGTTGTCCCCCCGGAGGGTCCGAATCCGGCCCCGGCGTTCCTCAATCCCGTCCTTGGCAGCCCGGATCTTCCCGTCCAGATCCCGCTTTTTGGTGATGATCCCCTCGGGGGCGAGGAATTCATCGATAAACGAAGGGGTGCTTTTCCGGTAACTTTCAAAGAGGGCCAGTGCCTTTTCGGTATTCCCCGCCGCTTCCGCCAGGGCCGCGGCCAAATTATCGGCAATCCGTTTCAGTTCCTCCGGGTTTATCCCGTTGGGGCCGCTCCGTTCCGCTGCCTGGGCCAGATCCCGGAGCAGGGTTTCCCGGCCCGCCAAGAGGGCCCGCAGGCGGCCCAGAGTTTCCTCCAAAGCGCCCTCGGTATTCCGCCGCTCCGCCGCCGAATAGCCCGCCTCCCGAAGGCCCGCGTCCAGGGCCGCCACAATATCGTCGGTAATTTCCGCCAGGGCCTTTTCAAATTCCCCCTGCTCCCGTTCCAGGCCGTGGATTTCTTCTTCCGCCCGGCGGACCGCCGCGTCGTTGTCCCCAATCCGGGCGGCGGCAAGCTGGATATTTTCCTCAAAAGAGCGGATGTTTTCTTCAATGCCTGTTACGTTCTTCCTGAGGTCCCGAACCACCGCGTCCTGTTCCCCGGCGTCTTCGGCAAGCTCCTCAATCTTGATCCGGGCCTGTTTTTCCCGGCCCTCGTTTTGGCCGATTTTCCCCTGGCTCTCCGCCCGCTGTTCCGCCAGCAGCTTCGCTTCTTTTTCCCGGGCGTTTTTCTCCACCGCCAGGCCGTAGATATTTTTCTGGTACTCCACGAGCCGGCCCTCCATGGAGTTTACCTCGTCCATATTCGCTTCCAGCGCTTGATTGGCCGCGTCCAGCTCCCCGTGAATCCGGTCCCGGTCGGCGGTCTTTTTGTTCAGGGCCTCCCGCCGTTCATCCCGGTCGTACTTGAACTGTTTGAGCCGCAGAAGCTGAATGTCCAGTTCGAAGTTGAAAATTTCTTCCCGGAGGGCCCGGAATTTCAGGGTTTTTTCCGATTGAACCTTCAAAGTATCGTAGGAACGCTTCACTTCCCCCAGAATTCCATCAACCTGGCGCATATTTTCCTCGGTTTTCGCCAGATTCCGCTCCGCCTCGGCCCCCCGGACCTTAAAACGGGTAATTCCCGCGGCTTCCTCGAACAAATAGCGCCGCTCATCGGGTTTGGAGGAGAGAATTTGGTCGATTTTCCCCTGCTCCATTACCGAGTAGGCCGCCTTGCCCACCCCGGTATCCCAGAAAAGCTCCCGGACTTCCTTGAGCCGCACCGGAGCGGCGTTGATAAAGTACTCGCTTTCCCCGGAACGGTAGAGCCGCCGCTTGATCTCGATTTCGGGCATATCAATAGGCAGGAGCCCCGCGTCGTTGGCCAGGGTCAGGGTTACTTCCGCCACGTTCAGGGGCTTGCGGTTTTCCGTCCCGTTGAAGATCACGTCCTCCATCTTTTCCGCCCGCAGGGACCGGGACGCCTGTTCCCCCAGTACCCACTTTACCGCGTCCACCACGTTGGACTTGCCGCAGCCGTTAGGCCCCAAAAGAGCGGTGATCCCGTCGGCGAAACTTACTTCCGTCCGGTCGGCAAAAGATTTAAAACCAAGAATGGTGAGGTGTTTCAGGAACAAGACAAACTCCGTAACATGAAATAAAAAATTTCTTGCAAGAAACCCTATAGGTTTCAATGCGCCGCATTTTGCTGTTTTTTAGTGGTTGTTGGCCGGAAACCGCAAATCTTCGGTTTGAAGTTTCTGGCCAACTCCACTGTATCATTAAGGGGGAGACTGCGGCAAGGCAACGGCAGGGTACTGGCATTTGTTTTCAGCCGGTTTTGCGTCCCGGAGGATTTCCGTTCTCCGGACGGCTGAGGCGCCCTCAACAAAAGTAACGCCGATACCCTGTTAAAACCAGCGCCAGAAGACCCGTTCCAGAATACGCCGGATTCCCCAGGGTTCCAGGGCCAGCGTCAGCACAATGGGGAGGAACAGCAGCTGATCCACCAGGTTCTGCTGATGGAAACCGGGGAAGAGTTTTATCAGCATGGAAAGGATGAGGCCCAAAAGCGAAAGGAGCCACAGGGCCTTGAGGAGGGTTTCCGGAAGTACCCGCTCCGGCTCGTTGCGGCTTTTTGCATAGAGGATACCCAGGGGAACCGCGGCCAGCAGCAGGGGGTTCACAAAAAGCATATTGCTGTTGTGGAAGGTATAATCGTGGTTGGTAAAGACGGCCATAAAAAAGAGGAGCAGGCCCACGATACCGAAAAAGAGCCCCAGCAGGCTATGGCAGATCCCCACCACTACCTGCCCCAGGACGGGTTTTTTCGTCTGGAGGAACAGGGCCAGGGCCAGGAGAACCGCCGCGGCACAGCCAAAGGCCAGTTCCGCGGGCCACTGGCGGCGGGGGGCGTCCAGCACCGGCGGACGGGCAATCGCCCGGTTGATGACCTCGTCGCCGGTAACCAGCTTCCGGCTTGTCCCGGCGGCGTCGGTATACCAAAACTCGTTTATCCGGTTCCCCAGCTCTGCAGGCAGGAACATTTCCTGCCAGATCGTAAGGGAGGTATCAATGTCCTGGCCCATCCAGAAATTGAGAATCCAGTCCGCAAAGGGGGAAAACCATGTGTGGCGGCGTACGTGCTGCCGCAGGGTAAAGCGGCCCGGCGCCTCGCCGTATTTTTCAAAAAACTGGCCGTCCACCGCCAGATCGATAATGTCCCGGATCCGGGTGGAACAGTTGTCCTTGAAATGGTGATAAAAATAATTCCGGTTTTCCGGGAGGACGTTGTTTTCCGCAAAACGCCAGACCTCCTCCCGCTTCTCCGGGGAAAGATCCAGCGTATAGAGGACAACGTCCCGGTTGGTTGAAACATACCCGTAGATATTCGTCCCCGCCGGGGAAACCCCGCAGTGGTAAAGCAGCCGCCCGAAGGCGAAGTTGGTGAAAAAATGGTCGTTCTCGAAGGAAAAAATTCCCCAGTCGTAAAAACGGCTCTGGCCGGTGAGTGCATCGTCTATCACCAGGGCGATATGGCCCCACCAGAAGTAGAGTTCCGTCCCCGGCCCCATGACCGCTATCTTGAGGGTAAGGTATTCCCCCCGGTCTATAGGGCGGTCAATCTCCTGCGAATCCGGATTGGCGGACAGCAGCGCCGGAGACAAAAAAAACAGACAAAGGCAGAAAAGAAAGCGTCCGAAAAGCGCGGGCAAAAAAGCGAACATTCGCTTCGGACGCAGCAGCGAAAAAGAACAACCCATAAACGCATTCTAACCTAACACCAATTCTTACACAAGACTATCGAAGGCGGACTCTGCTTTGGCGTTTGCGGCGGGGCAGTTCGTTTTACTTGTCCTCCGCCCTGTCCTGTTGTATACTGGGAACCTCTGGAAACCCCGGTTGGTTATCGAACACCTCTACTGTTGAAAAAGCAAAAAGGAGGTTTGTAACCATTCCGCCGCCCCGGACGGACGGTTACACAGGCTTTATGAAAAAGAAACATTTTTTATGTGCCGGTTTTTTTCGTTTTGGCGGCCTGTCAGCCGATTCCGGAGCCGCAGGAGCAGGAGCCCGTATATGACATTCCGGTGGTCAGAACTACCGACAACGCATTGTCGCCCTATACGGAGTTTTCCGGGGAGCCGGTATTGAAAATTACCGACGCCCATTATGACCCCGACGACGGAGCCTACGGAGCCTACGGAGCCTACGGCGCTATGAAGCTGCCAAATTTTACCCGGCACAGCCTGTTTCTGGTAAAAGTTAACCATTCCGGCCGTACGGTGGACGCCCTCTCAACTGGCTGGGCGGAGTTGTATTACATCGTTCCCGGCCGTTCGACAGCCCCCCGGACGGCCCAAGCCGGCCCCATAGCGGCCGGGTTGCCGTCCGTTTTTTCAGACGGAAACCAGATCCTGAAAGATCTGCCTGAAACAATGAAATTTAACAGCAGCCTCAGCCCTGTTTCGGGCAGCCGCAGAACCCGCGAAATGCAGGCTGTACCCGTCTACAACCTGGGGGATACAAGGGATTTTTGGGTTCAGGACCAGAACGACGAGTGGATACAGCTTCCCGCGGTGCTTAGGGCCGAATCAACCCGGACAAAGGTGTGGATAGCCGATTCCAGTTACGCAGGCTCCGCCGCGCCCGGCAGCGGCCTTGTCGACACCGCCCAGGCGCAGACATTGGCGGCAAAATTTGACCAGATATACGGCCACGCGACCGCGATATTCGGCTCCGAACCCGGCGGGTCCGGGAGCGCCAGCCCCGGCGGCATCGACGGAGACCAGAAGGTACACATACTGGTCTACGACATCAAATTTGACCGGGGGACTTCCGGCGCCACTGCCGCCGGTTTTTTCTGGGCCAAGGATCTGTTTACCCAGGCGGAACTTGATTATTTGTCTAATCCCCCCAAAACAAACCTTGCCGAAATGTTCTACCTTGACGCGGACATTACCGGCACAAATCCCGATTTTATCTATTTGACGATGATCCACGAATTCCAGCACATGATCTGCTACAACGAGAAACAACTGGTACGGCGCCTGACGGTTACAAATAATTATTGGTACCTTGAGATGCTCGCGATGCTTGCCGAGGACCTGATAGCCCCCAAAATCGGCATAGGAACGGGGCATCCGGGACATCCCGCGTCAAACCGTATGCCGGAATACCTTATTCACTATCCGTTTATGAGCGTAAACGGCTGGGATGACAAAATTCCCCTTGCCTCGTATTCCAACGCCTACGCCTTCGGCGCCTACCTTGTCCGGAACTACGGCGGCGCGGCCCTGCTTAAGGAAATCGCGTTAAACAACTATATGGACGACGCTTCGATAAACGCCGCCCTGGCTTCCGCGGCCAATCCCGTCTCCGGCGTATCCAACATACAGGCGGCCCTGGGCCGTTACGGGGAAGCCCTGGTGTACGGCAACAGTCCCTATACCTCAAACAGAATATCCTTTAACCGGACAAACGAAACTCTCGCGGGTTATCCGTTTAGCGGCTTTAACATCTGGTTAGAAACCTACGTGGTGAGCAACATAGCGAATTTTCCTCCCGGCTACCGGGGTCCGCTGGTCATTAACATTAATTACGCCTATGACATGCGCCCCAACTCGCTTATGGTGCAGTCCCGCCTGGACTGGCAAGGCATAACAACCAGGGACGCAATTTTGGTAATCCACCGTCCCAAGGACCCGGATGTCGATCTTTATCTTATGGTGAGGTAACACATGAAGTACAAAGCCGTCTTTGCGGCGCTGGTACTGCCGCTTGTTTTTTCAGCCTGCGCGTCCGAAGATCTTGTTACGCTTGAGGGCATGGTTGAAGAGCGCGGGGGGTTTCCCTATGGACCTGCGTATCCAATAATTGTTACGCCGGACGAGAAGGTATATACCATCCGTCCACCGGAAGAATCGGAACGGATACTCAAAATGCGCGGGCTGAAGGGGCATCTTATACGTTTTAAGGTACGCATCCTTGAGGAAAAATACAGAGGCAACTGGTGGGGAGAATACATTGAAGGCACCGTTACCCCGGTTTCCTGGGAAATACTTGACCCGCTAACCGGCGAAATGATCAAAAACCACCGCCTGCGCAGGTCCCGCTGGAGCCGGTGATGAAGTACAAAGCCGTTTTTGCGGCGCTGGTCCTGCCGCTTGTTTTTTCAGTAAACAATAGAGTTGTTTAAAAACTTCAGTTTTTGAACAACTTCCGCTTAAAAGCAGCAAAAATGCGGAGCATTTTGCGAGACTTATGAGATAACCAACCGGGTTATTGAACAAGTCCAATAGCTCTTTTCAAAAACCGCCGGGAGCGAAGTCCCGGCGCGCTGGTTTTTTCCCACAAAAAGGGCGCCCGGAAGGTAGTATCAGACCTGCGGTCTGAGTCTATAATGCGTCTACATTATGGTTATACGCCATTTTTTCTAAAAATGCGCCGCATCCATGCGGCGCATAGTAAATATATTGACAAGAATATATTAAATCAATAAAATAAATACAATGAAAACAAAGGTAATAATATTATTTTTTGTAATTTTTAATATGGTTTATTAGGCGAAGCCTATACGGTTTAATACCCGGCGGCTTGCCGCGGCTGAAAGTAAGAATATAATGGAAGGATGAGCAAAATCATCCATAAAGAGCATAATGTAAGTACACTGATGT
>JAISBS010000029.1 GCA_031266075.1 Treponema sp. | reverse complement strand
CGGTGCGCGCCCGAGTCTGGCCCGGCGGGATTCAGCGCGGTAATGTGTTCCGTTCCTTCCCTGGTGAGGCCGTAGAAATCCCAGCACCATTCCCAGACATTGCCGTGCATATCGTAAAGCCCCCATCCGTTGGGCCGGAACGAAGCCGCCGGCATGGTACTTTTGCGGAACAGGCCCCGGTTGCCATAGTTGTAGGGAAAATTACCGTTGTAGTTTGCCTGGGCCGTTGAAATTCTTTCACCGGTAAAAAAAGGCGCCGCTGTCCCGGCCCGGCAGGCATATTCCCATTCCGCCTCGGTGGGCAGCCGGTAACCATCGGCGGCGCTGTTCCAGGACACGGACTCCCCCGATATGGTATAGGGCGGGGTGCGGCCTTCCTTTTCAGAGAGCCAGTTACAATACGCCACGGCGTCGAACCAGCTTACATTAACCACCGGGTGATCGTTTCCCTGCCCAAAACCGGGCCGCCGCCAGTCCGCGCCGGCCCGCATCTCCCATTCGCCGCTGATTTCGTTATAGGCCATGGCCCCGCCCGCATCTTCCGCAGTGGTCCGGTATCCGGTCTCTTCAACAAAACGCCGAAATTCGCCGATGGTAACTTCGCGTCTTCCCAGGTAAAAAGCGTCGAGCTGTACTTCATGTCTGCGTTCCCGGAATTCCGTGCGGTCAAGCTCCATGCCCGGACTGCCCATGGCAAAGTTTCCGGCGGGAACCACGGCCATATCGGGGGGTTGAAACAACTCCGGCGTTTCCACCGGGGTTCTCAGGGCGGTTTCCTGGGGGAAGATACCGGCTCCCGGCACACCGGTCCCCGGAGCGCGGGTTTCCCCGGCTCCCGGAACAATGGAATAGTACAGATCGCTGACAATGCTGCCGTTTTGATAGGGACGCTGTTTGCCGCCGGTAAGGCGCATGGTTTCCCGGGTAACCAGGCCCGCCATGACGGGAAGGATCTCGCCGGAATCAATATATTTTAAAAAGGCCTCGGTAAAGGGACTGTTCCGCGTACCCTCGCCATCCGCGGCAGTGGTTCCCGGGGCGGTGGAGAACATGATGAAGATGTCCTGGGGAGGATGTTCCACGGTAACGAAGCCTCGGGAAAGACCGCGGCTTCCGCCGGGAAGGTTTTTGAAGGGGTTGTCCCGGCACGCGTCGAGGATCACCAGGTTGAGCTTGTTTTTTGCCGTTTGCTCCAGGGAGAGGAGCAGACGGCCAAGGGGATAGGATCCGTAGATTATCCCCGCCTCGTCCTCGGCATTTATGTCCACGGGCAGGAGATAGTTTTCCCCCGCAACCTGAACCCCGTGCCCCGCGTACCAAAAAAAGCCTTCGTTGGACTGCGCGGCGGAAAGCCTGCGGATCCAGTCGCCGGCCGCCCGGGTCATGGTTTCAGAATCAATATTAAGACGCAAATCGACCGTATAGCCGAGGGACGAAAGTTTTTCCGCAATATCGGACGCGTCGTTGACGGTGTTCGGCAGATTATCCACATACCGGTAATCGCCGTTACCGATAACCAGGGCAAAACGCCCGGCGGATTGCGCGTTTCCGGCGTAACCCACGAAAACAAGAAAAACACAAAACAGAAAAAGCATTCCCTTTTTCATGCTTCTATCTCCCTTCTTTACCGGAATAACGATACCCCCAGGGGAAAATTATTCCGCGTCCACCCTGATTGTGTAGGGTTCCTCCGGTTCGTCGCTCAGACACTCCACCTTCAAATAGTACGTTCCGGCCTGAAGATTTACCGAGAGGCGGGAATCGTAATGTTCACCGCCGTCGTCGTTTTCGTCGATGAGATTAAGATCGTTGTCGTACAATTCGATGAAGGTGTCAAGCCGGGTAGAATTTACCCCCCGGGCGCGGATCACATAACGGCCGGCCCGGTCTATTCTAAAGGTAACCCAGTCAACGTCGCTTCCGGTGGTAAAAGTATGCTGCTGGGGGGTCCCGATATTTATTTCCTTAGCGGAATCAGGGTCGTTGTCATCTTCATATTCATCGGCGCTTATGGGCTCGGTTATCCACGCGTGAAAACCATATCTTCCCGTTCCGCTTCCATAACCGCGGACCTTGGCGATGTAGCGTTCCCCAGAACGCACCTGGTGACGGATACGGGCGTTGCTGCCGGAACCGCCGTCGTCATCGGAGTCAAGTTCCCTCTGGGAGGCGTCGTACAATTCCATGATGGTGTCCATGTCGTCCCCGGTGGTTTCCATTACCAGCATGCCGTCCCTGTCCGGCGTCAACAAAAAAAAATCCGAATCGTTTTCAGTGTGAATCGTGCGGTTTATCACCGGACCGCCGCTGCCCGCGGCTATTTCCACGGCCAGGGGATTTTCAAAGCTGTCCGTTTCGTAACTATCCCGGGAAACCGAAGAGCTCCGGGAAGACGAAGATGATCCGCCCCCGGAAAGCATTTCAGCAAGATAATCGGTCGGTTCAAAATCCGAATGAAAACTTGCCGCAATGGTATGATCGTTGGATCGGATAAGCCGGGTATACACCCGTATGACATTGGCGGCTTCGATGATTTCACCGGAAAGCGTCCAGTCCGCGGTGACGGACCCTCCGGTGGGCAGAACAAAGGACCGGCCTGGAAGGTTGGTCAATTCCTCGGTAAGCTGGGCGGCCCAGTAGAAACTGAAGGCCGGCGCCGAATCGTAGTAAGTCCATAAATCGACGGCGACTTTCTGATTTTCTCCGGCGGGAAGTTTTTTGCTGATGTCGGCGGCAAGACTTTTTACCACGCCGTCCAACTGAGCCACCGGACTTACCGTATCCTGTCCATACGAAAGGGACAACGCAAGGAAAAAAAACAAAAAGGGCAAAAAGCGTTTGGTCATTATTCCTCCAATATAAACGAACTACCGTTATGATACCGGAAACTAACCCTGTCTTACAAGCCAGTAATTCTCGGCCTAGAAAAATCTGATAAAATCTTCTCATGGAAAATCCGGTCCTTGTCAGGGGGTCCTGAGCAAGTTATAGTTATTATTATGGAACAGATGAAGCGGACAACAAATTGCGGGGCCCTGGGGGCGGCGGATATTGGGAAAACGGTGATTCTTAACGGCTGGGTGCACCGGAAGCGGGAACACGGGGGGATTTCGTTTATCAACCTGCGGGACCGGTACGGGATTACCCAGGTAGTGGTGGATGACGCCGGGGAAACCGGGGCGGACAAAGAATTGGCCTCGCTTACCGGGGAGCTTCGGAACGAATATTGCATTGCCGTGGAAGGGGCGGTTCGCGCCCGGCCCGCCTCCATGGTGAATTCCGAAATGGTTACTGGCGAAATTGAGGTGGCGGCCCAAAAGCTTTTTATATTGAACCGTTCCGAGGCGCTTCCCTTCAGGATAGATGAGGAGTCCGACGCCCGGGAGGAAACCCGCCTGAAATACCGCTACCT
>JAISBS010000023.1 GCA_031266075.1 Treponema sp. | reverse complement strand
TCCCGCTTTTCTGTTCTCCGGCGTATTTCGCTATCCGCTCGGCAATGGCCTCTTCAATTATGGCGATATGCTTGCAGGGATAATAATCGCTGGGGCAGGTACAGGAGAACTCCCCCCGGTGTTTTCCATCGGTGGCTATCTTGATGGTATAGACCCCGTAATTGCCCTGATACTTCGCCTGCCAACGGTTTGGGGATGTTTCCCGCAGATCGATAATATCACTCATGGCCCATTATACCCCCGATCAAAGTGTCAATATCTTCCACTATGGCAAGACCACCCATGGTATGCAAGGTATCGTAAATGGTATCCCCATACCCCGGAGTTTCACAACGTGAAACTCCAAGGCAAAATACTTCCTATTGCCTCACACGTCCAGATTCGTTACCGCCAGGGCGTTTTCCTCGATGAACTCCCGGCGGGGGGCGACGACTTCGCCCATCAGGGTGGTGAAGATCCGCTCGGCTTCCACGGTGTCGTCCAGGTGGACCTGGATGATGTTCCGCTGGGCGGGGTCCATGGTGGTGTCGGCCAGTTCTTCGGCGTTCATTTCGCCCAGGCCCTTGTAGCGCTGGACGGAGACTTTTTCGGGGTCCTTGCCGGAAGCGGAGAGGATTCGGTCTTTTTCCGCGTCGTCGTAGGCGAAGAAGCTTTTCTTTTCGTAGCTGATTTTGTAGAGGGGGGGCATGGCCAGATATACGTGGCCTTTCTCAATCAGGTCGGTCATGTAGCGGTAAAAAAAGGTGAGGAGCAGGGTACGGATATGGGAACCGTCCACATCGGCATCGGCCATGATGATAATTTTGTGATACCGGATTTTGGCAACGTTGAATTCGCCGCCGCAGCCCGCGCCGATGCTGGCGATGATGGGCTGGAGCTTCTCGTTGGTCACGACTTTTTCGATCCGGGTTTTTTCCACATTCAGCATTTTGCCAAAGAGGGAGAGGATCGCCTGGTACTGGCGGTTCCGGCCCATCTTGGCGGAACCCCCGGCGGAGTCCCCTTCCACGATAAAAAGCTCGCAGAGGGCGGGGTCTTTTTCGGAACAGTCCGCCAGTTTACCAGGAAGACCCGCGCTGTCCATGGCGTTTTTCCGCCGGGTGGCGTCCCGGGCCTGCCGGGCGGCGATCCGGGCCCGGGCGGCGAGGACGGATTTTTCCAGGATATTGTTAATCACCTCGGGATACTGGTCAAAATACAGTTCCAGATGCTCGCCGATCAGGGATTCAACAATACCCTTCACCTCCGAATTCCCCAGCTTGCCCTTGGTCTGGCCCTCAAACTGGGGGTTGGGCACCTTGACGGAAAGGACCGCAGTCAGCCCCTCCCGGACATCGTCGCCGGAGAGACTTTCGTCCAGTTTTTTGGCCTGCTTGGACTTTTTAAGGTATTCGTTGAGTATCCGGGTCAGGGCGGACTTAAAGCCCACAAGGTGGGTTCCCCCCTCCCGGGTGTTGATGTCGTTCACAAAGGAAAACATGATCTCGTTAAAGCCGTCGTTGTACTGGATGGCGCACTCTACCTCAACGTCGTCCCGGCTGCCCTCAATAAAAACCGGCTCCTTGTAGAGGACGGTTTTGTTTTCGTTGAGGTATTCCACGAAGCTTTTTACCCCGCCCTCAAACTTGAATTCATGGACCTTGGGAGTGGAAAGCCGTTCGTCCCGGATGGTAATTTGGAGGCCCTTGTTGAGGAAGGCCAGTTCCCTCAGGCGGTTGGAAAGGGCATCAAAATTGTAAGTGGTGGTCTCAAAAATTGAGGCGTCGGCCTTGAAACGGACCACCGTCCCCCGCCGATCCGTGGTTCCCGCATCCCGGGCCGGGCCGTCGGGGATGCCGATGTGGTAGCGCTGGGTGTGAACCTTCCCGTTAATATGGACAAAGACCTCGCACCATTCGGAAAGGGCGTTGACCACCGAAACCCCCACCCCATGGAGGCCCCCGGAGACCTTATAGGACTTTTTGTCGAATTTGCCCCCCGCGTGAAGCCGGGTCATGACCAGTTCCAGGGCGCTGACCCCTTCGCCGGGATGGATGTCCACGGGGATGCCCCGGCCATTGTCCTCCACCCGGACCACGTCGTTCCCTTCCAGAACCACCAGGATTTTATCGCAATAGCCCTTTCCCACAGCGGGATCGATGGCCATAGCCTCGTCTATGGAATTATCAACCACCTCAAAGACCAGATGGTGCAGACCGTCAATGCCGGTAGTACCGATATACATACCGGGGCGCTTGCGCACCGCCTCCAGGCCCTTCAAAACCTGAATATTCTGAGCCGAATACGAAGAATTCATGGTTTCAGTGTATTGATCTTGCACAAAAAAGTAAAGGTAACGTACAATTCAGGTTCCCTGCCGGGGGAAGGGGCCGGGGAAATGGGGCTTCGTTGGCGGCCTTATGTGCAAAACCTGTGGATACTTTGGGCAGATATGGGGACTTTTTCCCCCTTCCGGCAGGGGATATGACAGAATTTTGTATCTATACAAAATTTTGTGTTTAATTCTTTATATTATAAGGAATTAGCCTATTTTTACTATTCAGGTATTAAGGAAAGGGGCAAAAATTTTCCCCCCTTTTGGTCTTTTTTCTCCACCAGGAAGAATCACACTTGTGGATAATGTGTTAATATGTTTTCATGTCAACAGGCCCGGAGCCTGCTTCGCGGAGGAGGCAGGGTCGGATTTCCGGTCCGGTGGGGTATGAAATCCTCGCCGCGAATTAAAGGTTTTAGGTATGGCTGAATGGGATTATGAAGTTTTCTGGAAAGAAACGCTCAAACAGATTCGTCAGGATCTGGGGGAAGAGGAATTTTCTGTCTGGTTTAACACGCTGGACTATATCCGGGCCGATGAAAACAGCGTGTCCATTGCGGTTCCCTCCTCTTTTTACCGGGATCAGATCAAACTACGCTACCAAAACCACATTGAAATGACCCTCCGGGGCCTGACCGGAAAGGATTTGTCGGTTCTTTTCGAGGTGATCCCCCGAAAAATGACGGAACCGGGCCCAGTTCCGGGGGAGGCGGCGGAAAAAACCGCCCCCGACAGCCCGAAAAACGGCTCCGGCCTGGCTCCGGCCCCCCAAAAACCGGAAAAAAAAGCCCGCCACCACCAACTCCGGGAGGATTATACCTTTGACAACTACGTTATCGGGGAAAACAACAATTTTGCCGCCAACGCCGCCATTGCCATCAGCCGGAACCCCGGAACCGCCTATAACCCCTACCTTATCTACGGGGGGGTCGGTTTGGGGAAAACCCACCTGATGCAGGCCATTGGAAATTACATTCACGCCTCTTCCGACAACAAGATCATCTATATTACCGCGGAAAACTTCCTTAACGAATTCCTGCAAGCCCTGAAAGAGAATAAAATGAACGTGTTCAAAAACAAATTCCGCTATACCGACGTGCTGTTAATTGACGACATTCATTTTTTTCAGGAAAAAGTGCAGGTACAGGAGGAATTGTTTCATACCTTTAACACCCTGCTGGACGCCAAAAAACAACTGGCCTTTACCTGCGACCGGCCTGTCTCGGAGTTGAAAAAGATATCCGAGCGGCTTATGTCCCGGTTTGAGCAATGCCTCAAAGTAGATCTCCAGCCTCCAAAATACGAAACCCGCTGCGCTATCCTCAAAACCGCCATCGAAGGACAGGAAATTCAGGTTCCCGGCGAGGTAATCGACCTGATCGGCAAAAACGTTTCCACCAATGTCCGGGACCTGATTTCCGCCCTGAACAAATTAATCGCCTATACCAGGCTGATGGGCCAGCCCATTACGGTGGAAATCACCCAACAACTGCTCCGGGACGTGTTTGCCTCCCCCCGGCAGGCCAATATGTCGCTGGATCATATCCAGCGGGTGGTGGCAGAGTATTTTTCCCTGTCCCCCAATGACCTGAAGGGCAAAAAAAGGACACAAAATATCGTTTTTCCCCGGCAACTGTCCATGTATATTGCCCGGGAAATCACCGAATATTCTACCACCGAGATCGGACAGGCTTTTATCCGGGATCATACCACTGTCATGCACGCCTGCAAAAACATCGAAGAGCGGATCCGTTCCGATCCAACACTGGAATCGACCATAGAGACCCTGAAACGAATGATAAAGGAATATAGCGCAAAATCTTGAAAAGGTGTTTATAAAAGTTTGACAAGTAGTGTATAATTGGACAGGCTGTGCATAATAGAGAAAAGGCTGAATAACAACGCAGAAATTGTGAAAAGCCTAATTCTATATATAACAAGGAATTAGGCGTGTTTTCCACTTTTTCCGGCGCCTACTGTTACTACTGCTTTTTATATATATACTATGAAAGAAGAATAGGAGATAGAAAGATATGAAATTTACCTGTGAACGGAGCGTACTGCTCAAGGAAATCGCCATTGCGCAGGAGATTATTGCCTCCAAAAACGTCATTTCCATCCTGTCGAATATCTATATTGAGGCGGAAAATGACGCCCTTCATATTAAAGCGACGGACATGAAGGTGAATTTTGAGACCCGGGTGCCGGTAACGGTGCTGGAAGGGGGGGCTACAACAGTCTACGGGGAAAAATTTTTGAGTATTCTCAACTCAATTCCCGACGGGGAGTTGGAATTTGACCAAAAAGACGGGAAAATTCATATCAAACCGTCCCAAAAAAGCGTCCGGTTCCAGTTAAAATGCATTGCTTCGGAAAAATTCCCCGAGTTTTCCGTATCCACGGCGGCTTTTTTCGATATGCCTGTTAAGGATTTCAAGAACATGATCTCCCAGACGGTTTTTGCGGTCTCCGATGATGAAACCCGGTATTTTATGAACGGTGTATTTCTGGAAAAAGGGGAAGAAAAAATTGTCATGGTAGCTACCGATGGCCGCCGGCTGGCTTTTATCGACAAGGTTGTGGGGGCCGAGATTAAGGACTTTACCGGGGTTATTGTACCGCCCAAGATTCTCAATATTCTTATGCGGCGGGCCGGGGATGAAGGGCTTGTTTCGATTTCCGTGACGGACAAGACTATTTTTGTCCGTTTTGAGTCTTATAATCTTTCTTCGGCCCTTATTGAGGGGCAGTTTCCCAATTACCGGAAGGTTATCCCCGAAAACCAGAATTTTTCCCTGTCGGTGAACCGCGGAGAGCTTTTGGACGCGCTACGCCGGGTGTCTCTGATGGTGGAACAGAAGTCCCACCGGGTGTATCTGGGGGTCAAGCCGGGAGTTATGTCGGTATATTCGGAAGAAAGCGATATTGGTACTGCCAGTGAAGATATTCCCTGTAAATATGACGGAGAAGAAGTGGCTATCGCCCTGAATTACCGCTATATCGAAGAGCCCTGCAAGGCCATTGTGGACGATGAAATTTGTATCCGGTTTACCGGGCAGAACAAGGCCATAACGATTTTGCCGGTTCCCGAAAAAGATTTTTTTCACATCGTGATGCCTATGCAGCTTGACTAGATCCGCATGATCCTTACTTCCCTTAGGACCGTTTTTTTCAGAAATTTAGCGGATGATGAAATTGACATTAACGGAAAAGATGTCTTTTTGGTTGGAGAAAACGGTCAGGGGAAGACAAACTTTCTGGAGGCTCTTTATTTTTGTTCCTACGGCGCTTCCTTCCGGGGGGTTCGGGACGGGGAACTGTCCCGAAACGGGGAAAGAAATTTTTCCGCCGCCCTTACCGTAAAAGATGCTTCCTGTGCCCGGCTGCTGGTCAAATACGAGGGGGGCAAAAAATCTCTACAGATTGATGGTAAACGGGTTGAAGACCGGAAGGATATGCTTTCCGCAGTTCCCTGTATTGTTTTTTGCCATGAAGATATGGATTTTGTGGCCGGAAGCCCGGAGCGCCGACGCTGGTTTTTTGACCAGTGTTTGAGCCTTTACGATCCGGTTTATCTGGACGATCTCCGCCGTTATCGCCGGGTTTTAAAAACCCGGAACCGTATCCTGAAAGAAAACAACTTTCGCCCCGCCGCCGGTCTTGATGAAGTGCTTGACGCGCTGGATTTGCAGGTTGCTCTGTACGGTTCCCGGCTTATGGAGAAAAGGGAAACTGCGGCCCGGCTTTTTTCCGAAGTTTTTAGCCCCCTGCACCGGGATGTGTCCGGCATCGGAGACGTGGGGGTGCGGTATATTCCCTCGTGGAAAGACGGGGAGGCCGGGGCTGTGGAGGCCCTGCTCCGGGAAAGACGGGGGCTGGATATTGCCGCGGGGCTTTCCCTGTCGGGGCCCCACCGGGACCGGTATGTTTTTAACCGGGGCGGCGCGGAATTTGCGGGAAAAGCTTCTACCGGCCAGCGGCGCCTTTTGGCCCTGCTTCTGCGGGTGGCCCAGGCCCACCGTTTTTCCAGGATGACCGGGAAAAATCCGGTGCTGTTATTGGACGACGTGCTGCTGGAAATGGACGGCGAAAAACGGCGGCGTTTTCTTTCGGTGATGCCCGAATACGATCAGGCGTTTTTCACCTTTCTTCCCGAAGAGCCCTTTGAAAACTATCGAAAATCCGGCGCGTTGATCTATACTGTGTATGAAGGGTGTATCCGCGCCAGGGGGGAGGCATAAGGCCGTATGAAAAAAGCGGGCGATTTGCTTTCAGCCATAATTGACGAAAAAATGATGAACCGTGCCCAGGGCTACTCGCAGCTTTTTTATTCCTGGGCCCAAATGACGGCCAAATATGGCATCGCCGCCGCGGCGGATCATTCCCGGATCCGGGAATTGACGCACAATATCCTTCTTGTGGAAGCGGATCATCCCGGCTGGATTCAGATACTGCAAACAAAAGAACATAAATTGCTGGCGGAACTTCAGGCCCGGTTTCCCGATCTGGAGATAGGGGGAATTTCTTTCCGGCTGAGCCGGGCCCCTTTTTCACCGGGGGAAGCGCCGGTATCCGAAACATCGGGAGACGCTTTGAACGGCCCCCCGGAAGATCCTCCTCCCCCGGCGCCGGAGCTTGGGAAAACAGACCGGGAACGAAAAAAAGCGGCCTATGAAAAAATAAAAGACCGGGAACTTCGGGAGCGCCTTAAAAGCCTGGAACGGAGCATCTCCGCCAAAAAAAGAAGCGAAAAAGAATGAAAAAACACCTGAGACTTTCCCCGGCGTCCCGGATTCCGGTTCTGTGTTTGAGTCCGGCGATTCTGGTTTCCGTCATGGAAGATTCCGTCAGCCCCTTCAAGGTGAGGGACTGAGGATTTACCGGAACTGCCTGCTCTGCCCCCGGCGCTGCGGGGTAAACCGGGGGGCCGGTGAACGGGGCTTCTGCGGAGAAACGGCGGAACTGAGAATCGCCTCGGCATCCATACACCGGGGGGAGGAGCCGCCCATCACCGGTCAGGGCGGTTCGGGAACCGTCTTTGTTAGCGGCTGCAATCTGGGCTGCGTTTTTTGCCAGAATTATCAGGTTTCCGGAAACCGGATTTCTCAGGGAAACTCCGTTGCCTTGCCGGAGAGTTCAGCCGCCCTGGGCCGGGCGGTGGGCAAAGAGGAATTTGCCCGGATATGTTTGGCTCTTCAGGAAAAGGGGGCGGGAAACATCAACATCGTTACCGGAAGCCATGCCGTACCGGCTCTGGCAGCCGGCCTGGATGCCGCCCGCGCCGGGGGTCTGGCGGTTCCGGCGCTGTGGAATTCATCGGCCTATGAAAGCCCCGAAACGCTGGAGTTGCTCCGGGGCCGGATAGCAGGCTGGCTGCCGGATTTGAAGACCCTGGACAGCGATCTGGCGGCCCGGTTTTTCCGCGCCCCCGGGTACCCGGAAACGGCCCAGGCGGCGATCCTGAAAATGCTGGACATAAGCTCCGCAGCGCCGGGGCCGCCTTCGCCGGAAGCTCCGGTTATCATCCGGCATCTGGTTTTGCCGGGCTTTCTTGAATCCACAAAACCGGTTCTCCGCTGGTTCGCGGAATATGCGGCGGGCCGGGCCCGGCTTTCCCTGATGACCCAATACACCCCGGTAGGGGACGGCGATATGCCGGGCCGTTATGTAGATCAGGGGGAATACGAGACTCTCCTCCGCTGGCTGGAAGAATTTGATATTGAGGATGGCTTTTACCAGGAACTGGTTCCCGGTAGCGACTGGCTGCCGGATTTTTCCCGGCAAAACCCTTTTTCATCGGACCTTTCATCGCCGGTGTGGCACTGGAAGGACGGGTTTGTGTGAGGAATGAAGGCGATGCTTCATTAAACCCTCCGTATCGGCTATACTCAAAGCAATGTATACGCGGGAAATCATGCCGCCCAGAGGTTCCCCCATAGAAGGCGGAACGCCCCTTCAGGGCACCTGGACCCGGGCCTTTGAGGAAGTGGATTTGCTGGATATACGCCGCCCCTACCGCTGCCTCCTGCCCCGGTGGGTCCGGGACAGCCGGATAAAGGAGTGGGAATCGTTTATCATTCAGGACGACCGGGTGTACCTGGAGGCGATTTTGGGGAACATGAAACTGTACCGGCTGGCCCAGGTGTTCCTCTACGACAAGGATACCGGAGATCGGTTTACCTTCCGAAAGGTGATCCCCGGCGGCGGCTGGCGGCTGCCCCGATCCCTGGCCAATTCTTCCGTGGACAGCCGGTCCTACGGGTTTTTTTTCCGAATCCATAGCTGGCTTGATGCGGATACGGTAAAACTGGATTTGAATATCGAGGCCAGCCGCCGCAGGCCCGCCTTTACCGCTCATGCGGAGTTCGATTTAAACCGGGCCGGGACTATCCCCATGGCGGTTTCCCTGGGTTTTGCCGGGCGGCGTTGTATGTATGCCTTTAAAGTCTTTACCTCGGTACGGGGGGACATGGTGTTTGGGGGGCGGCATATTGCTCTGGACCCGGAAAAATGCTCCGGTTTTTTCCACGATTACAAGGGATTTTTCCCCTACCGTACCCGGATGGTCTGGTGCGAGGGCATGGGTTTTGACGGCGAAGGCCGGCGTTTCGGCTTTAGCATGGTGGAAAGTCAAACACGGGACGCCCATGAGAATAACGAAAACGCCCTGTGGATAAACGGTGAATTGAGCCCTCTGCCCCCGGTACGAATCACTATGCCGGGGGGGATTGAATCGGACTGGATCATTCAGGACCTGGAGGGTATGGTGGATATGGTGTTTACCCCCAGGGAACAGATTCGAAGCGGGGCAAATGTTGTCATCGCCAGCACGGACTATGAGACCCCCCAGGGCTATTACAACGGGATGCTGCTCAGTTCCCGGGGGGAGCGGATACAGGTTCGCAATCTGTGGGGCCTGGGGGAAAGACTTTATCTGCGGGTATAGGGATGGCTAATAAACCAAAGGCGGTATACGCGCCCGGAGAACTTGACCGGGTCCGGGGAAAATTGGGGGAACTCGACGCGGAGGAAGCCATGCGGATGGCCCGGATCCTTGGGGGGGAGGTGGGCTACGAGCGGACCCGGGAGGAAGACGAGCGCCGGAAGTCCCGGGCCGGGCGGATTCGCCGGGAAACGGTGGAAATGGTCGTTGGGCCCGGACAGCCGGGGGCCCTGGGCCAGACCTCCAAACGCCGGGTGGATGTGATTGGGGCCGAGGAGGAAGGGCCGGAAAATTCCCCCCAAAAAGAAGCGCCGTCCCCCAAAAAAGGCATCCGTTCCCACCGGGAGGCCATAGACACGGGGGACGATCCCTCGGTTCCCATAAAAACATCCTACTTTGAGCGGATCAAAATGGACCGGTACGCCGCCCTGCCGGAATTTGACATTAAAAGCCCGAGCCAGGTCCTTGTTTCCATGCTGTCTTTTTTCAGCGATCCCCCGGATTATGTGAACCCGCTGTTTGTGAACAGGCGGATTGGCGATTATTACCGAAGGATAGAGCAGCTGGTAACTTCCACCAGGGCCCTGCTGCCCCGGAACAACCTGAAACGCAGCGGGCGGCTGAAAAAGACCTCGCCCTTTGTTTTTTCGATTCTGGATACGATCCGGTACTGGAACATTGAGCGGATTACCGGAGACCTGGCGAGAATTCAATCCCACCCGCGGACGGTCAAGGTTGTCGAATTTACCGATATTCTCAAGGCGGTGTATAAGCCCCTGTTTATTCTGGAACAGCTGGATCAGGAAGTCCATATCAAGGGCTCCTACAAGCTGCTGTATAAACTGCTGTATCTGGAAAACCCCATGGACGCCAAGGCGCGGTATCAGGAACGGATCCGCAGCGCCCTTTCGGCCTTTGCGGACATTCGGCGGGATGTGCATTACCTTTTATACCCGTTGATGATGCGGCTGATCTCTGACCGCTGGTTCCCTTATGAGCGGCTTTTTATAGAACGCCGCCGCCGGTTCATGGCTTTTTTGAACGTGAGCCCCCAGGATCAGATCGACCCCGCGGATATGGCCGCCCGGCAGACTGAGGGCGCCAATGCGGAACAGTCCGCCGCCGGGGAGGAATCCGCGGAACAGGAGAAACGGGAAGGTCCGGCGGACCAGGAAAATCCCGCCACGGCCTCCGGGGAACCGCAGGAGGATCCCAACGATCCCGAAATGATCGAGCGCAAGGCCCGGCGGACGGCGCAGGACGCCGAACAGAAATCGCTGGAGCAGGGGCTTGCGGCGCTGGAATCCCTCTTTCCCAAGGCCGGGTGGGACCGCCTTTCCACCTTCCCGGATCTGTACCCCTATTTTGCCGATACCTTCAACCTGAAAAAAGGATATGAGCTTATCGCTCCCACGGACCCCCTGCAGCAGGTTGCCATATTGATGCTGATCCTTGAAGAACTGCTCTTCGGGCTCCGGTATGTGAGCTTTGGGACGATCAACGGGGCCGACGGCAGCCCGATCCGGGTCGAGGATTATCTGGGGAGCATTATCAACAACTGGCAGCGGTACATTGACATGAGTTTTAGCAAAGAATACCTGCCCCGGTTGATCGAATATTGCCACATTCTGGAAAACACCGCGGATTCCCGGAATTCGGTATACGCCCGGCGGACGCTGAACGAACTGCACTGGGCCAAGCGGCTGTATTTTTTACCCTATTATCACTTTGAATCGCTGGGGCCGCCCCCCTTTCAGAAGCGGGATACCACGCCCATCTATGGGGAAATCAGGCTCCTGCGGCGCTATCTGACCGAGGTGGCCCAGGGCGTTGAACAAAGCAACTTTCAGGGCGGCGCCGGGGCACAGGCTCCCTGCGACGGTATAGACAACCCCTGGGAGCCCTACAATTTTGAAATTCCGAACCCCGTGTCTATCCGGCTGGACGCCCTGCTGGGGCCCAAAAAAAAGAACAACGCCTCGCTCATCTATTTTACCCTGGCGGTTGCCACCGTGCTGGATCATCTGATCAACAATGAAAACAGCTGGGCCTACGAGGGGCGTCCGGGGCCGCTTTTCCGCAGCGTGAACGGCGAAGGGACCATGCCCCTTTTTGGCGTGGAAACCAAGCTGGACGCGAACCTTATTTTCCGCCAGATGATCAAACAGCGGGAACGGGAACGCCAAAGAGCGGCGGAAAACAATGCCAAAGGGGTCTTTGAGGGATAGGGGCGAACAAAAGCCGCCGCCGGACACGCCGGCAAAGATGCGCGGCAAGGATGCCGCTGTTTTCAGGCTTCAGGCGGAGTTTGCGTTGCAAACTCCAAGCCATCAATCCGGCAGGGATGCCGGATTGATGGCGCTTGACGGGAAACAGAAGAGCGATTAATCTGATAAAAAAGGAGGAGCCATGAAACGGTTTGTTTTATCCGGCGCATTGGTTTTTTTGATGGGCGGCTCCTTATCGGCCTTTAGTTTTTTTATGGAAGGCGGGCTGGGCTATAATACCGATGAAAATGTTGGACTTGGTTTTATTGCCTCCTCAAAGGGGGCATATTTTGGCATAGGAACCGGCATGGTTTTAGACCCAAGTGCGTTTTTTTATGAAGTTGAAGCGTGGAAAATTTCGTTGGGCGTGAACATTGACTTTTTGATTAAGCCGAAAATTTCATTTGTCCGGGGCGAGGAACATTATCAGGTTCAAAATATAGCCGACGGCGCCAGCCTGCGAATTTTGCCATACCTGGAAATATCCAGAGGGTTTAATGATTGGTTTTATGCGGGGTTTGGCCTGGGCTATGGATTCAACAATATTTATTTTGGAATGCGCCCGCAATTATATGACAAAGAGTATACCCATTATAAATTATCAAACAATTCATGGACGCCGACCCTGTTTCTGCGGAGCTATATACAGGGCACCTGTTACCTGTCGCTTAATTATGAGGTTGATATTGTGGTAAACGGCGAATTAACAAGACTTGCCGGCGACCCATTGGCCAGTATGGCAACGGTAGACGGGGCAAAAAACATACAGGGCGTTCATCACCGGGGACGGCTGGTATTTGGCTGGGTATTGCCTTTTTAGGGGAATTGATGACATTACGGATACCCGTTTTTTGTGTGGTTTTCGCGGTTTTTTTGCTGCCGGTTCATGCGTCGGGTAACACCGACCGGCATTCACCGGAAAAGGCGGCGCAAACCGCCGCCATGGATATATCAAAGCGCATAAACAGCGGAACGGTCGCGGTCGTAAAAATCTTTAGCCCGAACGAAAATTTAAGCCTCCAGATAATCCGGTGGCTGGAAAACCAGCTGCTGGAAAACAGAAAATTGACGGTTGTTTCGCGGCAGCAGATAAATGCCCTGTTGAGTGAACAGGAATTTGGTTTGTCCGGGTATGTTGATGATGAATCCGCCCAGAAGATAGGGCATTTGCTGGGCGCGCAATATGTTTTGTCCGGCGAAATAATAACGGTCAATGGCGTGTCTCTGTTAAATGTTCAGGTTCTCGAAACTGAAACGGCGATGTTGATTTATTCCAAGAGTTTCCAGATTGAAGATGAACAGAAAAAGGAACGGGATCGGCAAAACCGGTTTTAATACTGCGGGAGGGACTTCGGATTCCGGTGATATTTTACATACCATCGGAACTTGAAATGAAGGGACGGACGGCTTCCGCCGAAATTCCCGGCTCTATTTGTGAGGTGTGATATGAAAAAATTGGTGTTTTTTGCGCTGATTGGCATGATCGGCATTGGGGGCCTCTGCGCCCAATCGAATTCCAGCGCCGGGACGGTGGAGATTTCCTTTACCTATACCCGGCAGAGCGGCGTTGGTTCCAACCAGTTTGCCGTATGGATAACGGACGCGCAGGGCAATTATGTAAAAACCCTCTACGCCACCCGGTTTACCGCCACGGGCGGGTACGCCAAACGGCCCCAGTCTATTCCCGACTGGGTGAAGCAGTCGGATCTGGCCAGCCTGGGCAAGGAACAGGTGGACGCCTTTACCGGCCCCACGCCCCAGGCGGGCGCATTACGCTACCGCTGGGACGGAACGGACCATGCGGGCGCGGCGGTTCCCTCCGGCGAATACCGGGTCTTTCTGGAGGCGAGTATCCGCAATGAAAACCGGGTTCTCTACAGCGCCCTGGTACAACTGGGCGCGGCCTCCGGGCCGGTGGAACTTGCGCCCCAATATTTCGGACGGGACACGAAAGTCCGGGCCATGATCAGCGGCGTAACCGTTTCGTTTCAGCCATAGGCCTGCCCTATCAGGAGCTGCGCGTCCCCGGTTTGAACAAAGCGGATATTCTTAAAAACTACTTTGGCTATACCCGGTTCCGGCCCGGCCAGGCGGAGCTTATCGACGCCATCCTCGCAGGCCGGGACGTGTTGGCAGTGATGCCCACCGGCGCGGGGAAGTCCCTCTGCTACCAGATCCCCGCGCTGCTGCTGGAGGGCCTGACGCTGGTTATTTCACCCCTTATCTCCCTGATGAAGGATCAGGTCGCGGCCCTCCGTAACGCAGGGGTTCCCGCCGCCTTTCTCAACAGTTCCCTTGGTCCCGGCGAATACACGGACACGATCTTTCGCGCCGCCGCCGGGGAATACAAGATTCTTTACATTGCCCCGGAACGGCTTGGGAGGGGTGGCCTTCCGGTCCAGTTTGCCGAAGCCGCCGGTTTACCGGGAATTTCCCTGGTGGTGATTGACGAGGCCCACTGTGTGTCCCAGTGGGGCCACGATTTCCGGCCCAGCTACCTGGAGATCACCGCCTTTATCCGCCAGTTGGCGGCCCGGCCCATCACCGCTGCCTTTACCGCCACCGCCACGGGCAAAGTCCGGGAAGATATTGCACGGAGTCTGGCCCTGAACGACCCCTACGCCTTGACCACGGGCTTTGACCGGGGCAATCTCTACTTTGAGGTACAAAAACCCAAAGACCGCATGGGGGCCCTGCTGGAATGTCTGGCCCCCCGGCGGGGCAAAAGCGGGATCATCTACTGTTCCACCCGGAAGACCGTGGAAGAGGTCTGCCGCGCCCTGACCATGCGGGGCTTTGCGGCGACCCGTTACCACGCGGGACTGGACGACCGGGAGCGGCGGGAGAATCAGGACGATTTTATTTGCGACCGGAAGCCCGTGATGGTGGCCACCAACGCCTTCGGCATGGGTATCGACAAGTCCTGCGTGTCTTTTGTGATTCATTACAATATGCCCAAAAACATCGAAAGCTATTATCAGGAAGCGGGCCGTGCGGGCCGGGACGGGGAAAAGGCGGACTGCATCCTCCTCTACAGCCCCCAGGACGTGCGGATCAACACCTTTTTGATTAACAACAGCCAGGATGACGAGGGGATAAAAGATCAGGCCCGGGTGGATCATAACCTGGCCCTCCTTAAAGAGATGACCTTTTACGCCACGACCTCCGATTGCCTCCGATCCCGGCTCCTGGCCTATTTTGGGGAAAGCGGCCCGGCCTGCTGCGGCAACTGCTCCAACTGCAACACTGTTTTTGAGGAAACCGATGTAACCATCCCGGCGCGGAAAATAATTTCCTGCGTGTATCGTCTGAAGGAACGGGGCCGGGCTTTCGGCAAGACCATGGTGATCAGCATCCTCCGGGGGGCCAAAAGTGAAAAGATCCGGACTTCCCATTGCGATACCCTGAGTACCTACGGCATTATGGCCGATACGGACTCCCACCGGATCCGGCAGGTAATGGATCACCTGATAGCGGAACAGTACCTCGGGCTTGAAGGCGATGAATATCCGGTGCTGGCGCTTCGGCCTAAATACCGGGAGGCTTTTGGTGAAGAAAAGGCCCTGAGGATGATGCTGCCTGCAACGGCGCGAGGCGGGATGGCAGCGGATTCCGGGACGGTTGCACGGCGGAGGAGGCGGCGGTTTTAGTGCTGGTTTTCTTTTTTGAATCCCAGGGAGAACCGTTCCAGAAGGCTTTCGATTTGTTTTTTGGAAGTAATGCCGAAATTTTCCAGTACGGCGGGTTCAAATTGCTCAAAAGAGATATTTCCGTTTTCGTATTCACAGAGCATATTGGCAAGGTAGACCGTTTCCACTATGCTGCTGTACTCAGACGGAGCGGAGAGGGGGTCGTGGTGAAAACGGATGGTTATGACCAGGTTTTCCGGGAAATTCCATTTTGACGCGATCAGGGCGCCGATCTCCGCATGGTTCATTCCGGCGGCCAAATCTTCAAAGGTTGACGGGGGCAGATTTTTTTCTGAACAAAAGGCTTTTATTTTGAGAAGAAGATCCGGGTGAATGTTGGAAAAAACAATTTTCCCCATATCGTGAAGAATACCGCCCACGTACACATCGTCCAGCAGGCTGATGTCTTTTTTGAAATTTTTAATAAGGTTAAAGGCATAAAAGGCGGTTTTATATGAGTGTTCCCAAAGCTGCTTTTTATCCATGGTTTCATCCCCAAGGATCTTTTGGGTGCCGTAGGAATAGAGCAAATTTTTGATGCCCCGAATTCCCACCATTTTTACCGCGTCGGAAATGCTGTCTACTTTTTTTGTCAGCATATACTGGGCGGAGTTGACGATTTTCAGCAGATCCGCGGTAAGCGCCGGATCCATGGAAATCTGGCGGGCGATAGCGGCCATGTCGGACTTGGGGTTTCCGATCAGTTTCTGTACCAGAAGAATGTTTTCCGGGAACTGGGGCAGGGACGTAACGTTATTCACGATGGTTTCCGACAGGATCGAAAGGGATTCCGCCCGCGCCTGTTCGAGGGGAATTACGATCCGGGCGATGGTTTCCTTGTCGGTTCCAAAAACGTCAAAGCAGTCCTCGTCCAGGCCCATTTTTTTCAGCATCAGAACCAGGATCACCAGTCCCAGTCCGGCGCCCTCGGAATCGTCCAAAACCTGGGCGAAGGCGTCTTCCAGGCTGTTGTACTGCCGGGACCGGGCCAGCTTGTCATGGATTCGGATAAGCTCGGTTTTGGTTATTCCCACATTGTTGCGGACTTCAACGTGAATAATATTTTTTTTGATCTGAAGAATTAATTTGATGAACAGGCCCTTTTCTTTTTGAAGCTGCAAATAATGGCCAATGTTGTTCATCGTGTTTTCCTTAAACCCCGCCATGCCCTCTTCGTAATCTTCCGGTTTGGCCAGGTCCAGGCCCCGTTCGGCAAAATACACCCGTTTGGTATTTGCTTTTTTTGCGTTGGTCGCCAGTTCCTGCACACAATACACGATATAGTCTTTGAGACTTTCCCGGTCCACCAGCCTTAAAAAAACAGAGACGACCTGCTCAATATAGACCTCGATCTCGTGCGGCAGGGTAAAAGTCGTTATGGTAAGCGGGATGCCAGATTGTACGGCCTTTTTTACTTTGGCTTCGTCAACAACCAGTTCCTGAACAGCAGACATTTTGTTTCTCCCGGAAAGTACGTTTCATACAGTATAATAGACTATGAACAAATTGATCAATAACGTATAGTTTTAATCGAAAAAATGGCTGAATTATGGATTCTCGAAATTATCGTCCTTTTGTTTCTTTTTTTGGCGGTTAGCCGGCCTCTGATTAAGCGGCTCTGGCCCCTGGACGGGCTGGTTTGGCTTCCGCTTCTGAGCCTGGGTATTACCCTGGGCCTGTACCCGGCCTACGGTTTTCGTCCGGAGACCCTGCCGCTGGTTTTTTTTGAAATTTTGCTGGTTTTTTTTCATCTGCCCGCCATGGGCGCCACACTCATGCTCCGCCCCAGCGACGCGTACCGGGACCGGAGTTCTTTTTTTACCGTCATGGCCCTGTTTTTATGCGCCGCCGCGGGTTTCCTTTCCCTGGCTTTTGCCCCGAAAACGCCCGCCGCCCCGCCGGGCGAGGCCCAAACCCTGGCTGTCCGGGACGAAGGCCGGGGCCGGGATTATTTTTTGCGAATTTACCGTCCGGCGGAACAGTCCGGGGCCCTTCCCCTCTTGTTTGTCATCCCGCCGGAAGCCGGCTCGGTGTCTTCGGTGGATTGGGTCTGCGCCGGGCTTCGGGACCGGGGTTTTACAGTAATCACCTATTCCCGCCGGGCCTTTGATTTCCCCGCCCTGGGGACTGATGGCCGCCGGTATTTTTGTTCCCCCGCCCAGGTGTACCGCCTGTGGACCGCATTCCGCAACGGGTTCAGATACCAGACGGCCAATGACCGGGGAAGAGCGCTGGAGGCGGCCCGGATGGAGGATATTGAATTTCTCCTGCCCCATGTTGTCCTGAACCGGGGAGACGGCGCCCTTCCCCTGGTCATGGCGGGATACGGCGCGGGCGGAGCGGCCCTGGTGCAGATGTCCGATTCCCCGCCGGGGCAGATCCCCTGGAATGGGCAGGTGCGGGGAATTGCGGCGGTGGAGCCCGGCCTGTGGCGGCTGTACCGGGCCGGGGCTGTGGCCGCCGGGGGCCGGACGGGGATAGGGGGCTGGTTTGCCGGACTGCGGCCCCAAAAAATCAGCGGCCTGGCCCCGGTTCCCCGGCCCGATCTGCCGGCGCTGTACCTGGTCTCCAGCCGGGTGCGGGCGGAGCGGCCCGGAAAAGACCCCTACGGGGCCCTGCGGGAGACGCTGCGGAATTCCCCCCAACCCGCCGCCCTGGCGTATCTGGACGGCGCCGGCCCCCTGGATTATACCGATCACCCCCTGGTCAACCCGGTCTATCCGGCCCTGTTTCCCGGCGAGGGCGGGGGCGGCCTGAAAGGGCGGGAATTGATCGACGCCACGGTAGCGATTATCGGCAATTTTTCCGCCCTGCTGGCGGATGCCCCGCTCCGGGGCGGGGAGCCCATCCCCGGACTGTATGTTGAAACCCGGTCTTGGAATTTACCGGATCTTCAGGATATACTAATCTGGTGAACGGCGGAATCGATACCCGGAAACTGGACGCCTTTTTCAGAACGGCCCTCGACATTGAAGGGTTCAGCGGCATTGACGCTTCCCTGAACGGCCTCCAGGTGGACAACAACGGCGCGGAGTTTCAAAAAATCGCCTTTGGGGTGGACGCCAGCCTGGAAACCTTCAAACGGGCCGCTGCCGCCGGGGCGGGCCTGCTGTTTGTCCACCACGGCCTGTTCTGGGGCGGCCCCGCGCGGATAGCGGGGAACCTCCGGGAGCGGCTGCGCTATCTGCTGGATCACAATCTGGCCCTCTATGCGGTTCATCTGCCGCTGGATCAGCACCCAAAGCTGGGGAACAATGCGGGGCTGGCGGAACTGCTGGGACTGGAAAACATCGAGCCCTTTGGTCTGTACCATGGCCGTAAAATCGGGTATAAAGGAACCTTCCCGGAGCCCCTGGGGATTGAAGCGGCGGTACAGCGGATCGGTTTTATGGGCCGCCCACCTCTGGGGGTGTATCCCTTTGGCGGGGGGAAAAATTTGACCTGTGCGGTGGTATCCGGCGCCGCCGCTGCCGAGGCCCTCCAGGCCCTTGACGAGGGGATCGACCTTTTTGTAACCGGGGAAATGTCCCACGAGGTATATCATCAATGCCTGGAAGGGCGGCTCAACATGATCGCCGGGGGGCACTATTCTACCGAGGTCTGGGGTGTCCGCCGGGTGATGGAATATTGCGCGGCGGAACTGCATCTGGATGTGGAATTTATCGATGTCCCTACCGGGATATAGGGAGAACCAATGAAACGGATCGAAAAGGGCAAAGCGCTGCCCTTTATTCTGACGGGCCTGATCATCCTGGCGGATCAGGCGGTAAAAAGCTTTATTGCGACAAAATGGCCCCAGAACACCTTCATCAAGGACGTGTTCAACAACGACCTTTTGCATATCTACCATGTGCGGAACAAGGCCATTGCCTTTAGCCTGGGGCACAATTTCCCCGATGCCATAAGGCCGGCGCTGTTTATCGTCCTGCCCATTCTGGTGCTGGGTTTTCTCCTGTGGTACTACCTCAAGTCCAATGAATTTTCCGGCATCCAGCGCTGGGCCGTGGCGGGGATCATTGGCGGCGGAACGGGGAACATTATCGACCGGATATTCCGGCCCGAAGGGGTGGTGGATTTTATCAGCGTCAAATTTTTCGGGATCTTCGGGATGGAGCGGTGGCCCACCTTCAACATCGCCGATTCCAGCGTGGTGATCTGCTGCATCATTCTGGTGGTATCGATGATGCTGAGGCCCCAGCGGCAGGAAAAGCAGGCCGAATCATGAGCAAAAAAACCAACACCCTGCTGTTTATTCTGGGGGCCACGGCTTTTAACATTCTGGTAACCGCGGGCTGCTTTATAGCCCTGCTTCTGCTTTATACGTATATTGTCGCGCCCCGGCTCTCCAGGGAAGGGCAGGCCTGGGGCTTCCCGCTGATCTTTATTGCCGCCGTTATCCTGTCGTTTTTTATATACCGGAAGACGCTGAAATTTTTTATGAAAAAAATACAGGTGGAGCAGCATTTCGAGGCCCCTTTTGGAGGGGGCAAAACCCCGCCGCCGGAGGACCGTCCGCCGGAAGATCAATAGCCGTCGGAGAGGGAGCGGTTGATGTCCCGCTGGTACAGTTCCTGGTATACATAGCTGCGGTTTTTGAGCTTGTCCTTGATCGTCCTGGAAAAGGGCATATAGCGCCAGAAAATGCCCCGGACTTCCTTGTCCAGCTTCTGGATAGCGTCCGCTTCCTTGGTCATCCAGATAATATAATCCTGGATAAAATATTCTTTTACGTCCCCTTTGAGCTTCCGGGCGGTAAACCACTGGTAGTAGTTCCCGGTAAGGCCCTCTTCCATCCAGTAGTAGGACGCTTTTTCCTTGGCCACCTGCCAGCGGAGGTCGGCCACCGCCGAAAGCAGGGCGATATAGAGGTTTTTGGGGTACATGGGAATGGCGATGCGGCCCCGGCTGGTGGCCCGGTTAAAGCGGTCAAAGGGCTCCCAGCAGATACCTAAATCCCCGTAGGAGGGAATCAGCACCACATAGGGGACGATGCGGTTTAGCCGGTTTTTGTAGGACCGGCAAAATGCCTCCGGGTCAATGCTTTCGATGAGGGCAAGCTGGGAGATGACATTTTCCCGGAAGCCCACATCATTGGGGCCGCAGTGATAATATTCGCCGCTTAAAACGGGAAAATGGTTTCCCTGGCGGCCAATGGTGAGTTTCGCCATCTGCCGGACCGTTTCAAATTCCGTGTCCACCGCCCGGACATCCACCGCGACGGCTCCCCCTTCTTCTTCCACCTTTTCCCGCAGGGTCTCCACATCCTCTTCGGCCTGGTAAAAATCCTTTAAAAAAACGTCCAGTTCGTGATCTATCCGCAGGAGTTTTTTCATAATTTCGTGAATTTCACCGAAGACCCGTTTTTGCGCATCGGAGTATTTGGCATGGACGCCCCTGAATCCTTCCAGGGACTGATGCTCCAGAATGATCCCAATCCGGTCCTGCAGCACTTTTTCCAGATGCTGCCGTTCCTCGTCTTTGGCCTTGAGGAGGCTCCGGGTGCCGTCCAGTTTGCCCATGGCCTTTTCCAGAAGCTGCTGGAGCCGGATTTGGGTGTTGTTTTTGGCTATTCTGACTTCATCGGTGGTGGAGTTCCGTATCACGCCGGTTCCTATGGCCCGAAACCATTCGTCAAGGTAATAAATAGGCTGGTTCAGGTCATTTTCAACGACGATTTTCGCAAAAAAATTCCTGGTCTCCGCGTCGAGGAAGGTAGGATGAAGCAGGCTGAAACGGAGCAGGTATTTTTTGGGATCCGGCAGGCGTCCGGGGGCCTTTTTTGCCACCCCCAGCAGAAAATCCCAGTAGGCGGTGATGAACTGCTGGCGGTAGACGCTGCGATCCTTGGGGTCTTTGGCATTGAGGTACTTCTGCAAAATCGTATGAACCCGCTGGGCCTTGTCGCCCTCGCCGGCCAGGGCGGTTTTGTAGTAGGCGGGATCGGCGAAACAGGGCTGGGGAACCGGTTCAAGCCGCTTCTGTATTTCCGGGAAGCCCTCGGAAGCGAGGCTTACTTCGGGAACGTCCGGTTTCCCCGCCGGTTCAATGGGTTCGTCAAAAATACTGGAAAAATCAGGCGGATTCGAGGCGGCTTGCCCGGCGTCATGGCCGGTATTGGCTCCCAGCAATGCGGCGATTTCTGGATCCATCTCCCCCTGAAAAATATTGTCGCCCGCCATAGCCTCCGGTTCCCGAACACGCTATTATCTGGAGGTGAGGGGAATTGAACCCCTGACCTCTTGAATGCCATTCAAACGCTCTAGCCAACTGAGCTACACCCCCAGAAGAGGCTTCACTATACCGCCTTGACCAGTTTGTGTCAAGCGCCCGCAATGTCCCATGGAATGAGCGTTGTTCAGAACCCGGAGTTTTTGAACAACAACCGCTAAAAAAGGCGTGTCCATTCAGGTTTTTTTCAGTATACTAAAAATATGAAAAAATGCGTTATAATTTTGGCAGTCCTCCTGGCCGCCCCGCTGGGGGCCCAGACGCGGGATATAAGCCCGGAGATACGGACGGCCTTTTCCCGGGCCCGGATTCCCGTTCTGCGGGTCAAAACCCCGGCGCCGGATTTTACCGCCGCCCGGCTGGACGGAAGCCCGGCGCGCCTCAGTTCCCTCCGGGGAAAGGTGGTGTTTCTCAATTTCTGGGCCACCTGGTGCCCGCCCTGCCGGGAAGAAATGCCCTCCATGGAAACCCTGTACCAGCGTTTCCGGGGCCGGGACCTGGAATTCCTGGCGATGGACATTCAGGAGGACAAGGACGAGGTCGCCGCTTTTATGAAGGAACAGGGACTGAACTTTCCCGCGGCCCTGGACAGCACGGGGCGGATCAGCAATGAGTACGGCATCCGGGGGATTCCCACAACCTACATCATCGACCGGGACGGGAATATTATCGCCTCCGTCGTGGGGGGCCGGAAATGGGATACACAGGCGGTTTTTGACGCCCTGGAGCTGCTTATTTCCCATGGCCGCTGATCCTTCTATTCCGGCGGCCTTTGCCGCCGGGATCCTGTCCTTTCTGTCGCCCTGTGTGCTGCCGCTGGTTTCTTCCTGGCTTTTCTACCTCGGTGGGGCCGAAGGGGGAGGCCGTTCCGAACTCCGGCGATCCCGGCTTATCCTTTCTACCCTCTGTTTTATCCTGGGATTCAGCGCGGTCTTTATCGTTTTGAGCCTTTTGTTCTCCGGTTTTTTCATGCTGCTGGGAAAGCTCAATTTCGTCATTAACCTTATCGCGGGCGGCCTAATCGTCCTTTTGGGCCTGAACATCCTTTTTAATTTCATCCCTTTTCTGAACTATGAAAAACGGCTCCACCTTGCTCAGGGCCCCCGGAATTTCTGGGGTTCCTTTACGGTGGGACTGGCCTTTGGCGCGGGCTGGACTCCCTGCATCGGCCCGATCTTGGGGAGCATACTCCTTATGGCGGGCCAAAGCGGGGAGCTGCTGTTTTCCGCCGCCTGTCTGACCGCCTATTCGGCGGGACTGGGCCTGCCCTTTCTGGCAGCGGCCTTCTTTTGGGGCTTTCTCTTCAAACGTCTTTCCCGGCTGCGAGCCCTGGCCCCGGTGATCCAAAAAACCAGCGGCCTTTTCCTCATCGCCATCGGCGTTTTTATGATGCTGGGCCGCTTCAAAACCCTGAACGGCCTTTTGATCCGGGCCGGCTATTCTCTCGAAGCCCTGTCCCAAAACGGCGGCTGGCCCGCCCGGATTGTCCCGGCCCTGATTTTTTTCCTCATCGCCCTGATCCCGGCCTTGTACCGCCTGATCCGCAAACGGCCCCTGCGGGGCGCGGGACTCCTTGTTTTTTCCGGCCTTTTTTTGGCGCTGGCCCTGCTACAGGCCGCGGGCTTTTTCAACAGCCTTGCGGTTCTTTCCCGGTGGCTTTTGTATGCGGGGCTTTAGGAATTTGCCCCGGGAGCCGGGCTGCCAATAATTCCCCTGTTCCTGCCCGCCGCGCCTGTGGTATTATGCCATAATGCTCTTTGGAGACTACAGACTGGAAACCGGAAAAGCCCTGCCCTTGGGCGCCCGGCTGACCGGGCGGGGGGTGAACTTTTCCCTCTTTTCCCGGAACGCCACGGCGGTAACGCTGGTGCTTTTTGAAAATACCCGCCCCGACAGCCCCTGGCAGGAACTGCGGCTGGAACGGGCGAAAAACAAAACCGGGGATCTGTGGCACTGCCATGTGCCGGGCCTTGGGGCCGGGGCCCTGTACCTGTACCGGGTGGAGGGGCCCTACAACCCGGAGCGGGGTTTCCGGTTTAACGCGAACAAACATCTGATCGATCCCTACGCCAGGGCCCTGACGGATCCGGACAATTGGGATCTGGGGGCCTGCATGGGCTACGACCCCGGCGCCCCCGCGCTGGATCTTTCCTTTTCCTACCAGATAGACCGCCACACCCAGCCCCGGTGCATCGTCATTGACGACGACGAATTTGACTGGCAGGGGGATACGCCCCTCAACTACCCCCTCCGGTTCAGCGTCCTCTACGAAACCCATGTCCGGGGCCTGACCAAAAATCCCAACTCCGGGGTGAAACATCCGGGAACCTTCCGGGGGGTGATCGAAAAAATTCCCTACCTGAAGACCCTGGGGATCACCAGTCTGGAACTGCTTCCCATTCAGGAATTTAACGAGCGGGAACAGCCCAAATCAAACCCCCGGACCGGACAGGCCCTGATGAACTACTGGGGCTATTCCACGGTGGCTTTTTTCGCCCCCAAGGGTTCCTATGCTTCGGACACCGGTTCCGGCGCCCAGGTGCGGGAATTCAAGGAGATGGTCAGGGAACTGCACAAGGCGGGGATTGAAGTGATTCTGGACATTGTGTTTAACCACACCGCCGAGGGGAACGAGCGGGGCCCGACCTTTTCGTTCCGGGGTCTGGACAATACGGTTTATTACATCCTCAACGAAAATCGCCGTTACTACCAGAACTATTCAGGCTGCGGCAATACGGTGAACTGCAACCATCCGGTGGTCAGAACCTTCATCATCGACTGTCTGCGCTACTGGGTTATGGAAATGCACGTAGACGGCTTCCGTTTTGATCTGGGTTCCATTCTGGGCCGGGATCAGCGGGGTCAGCTTATGGAGAATCCCCCTATGCTGGAACGGATTGCCGAAGACCCCATCCTCAGCAATACCAAGATCATCGCCGAAGCCTGGGATGCCGGGGGGGCCTATCAGGTGGGCTGGTTTCCCGGGGGCCGCTGGGCCGAATGGAACGACCGCTACCGGGACGAACTGCGCCGCTACTGGCGGGGAGACCCCCAGGAAACCCGGCATTTGGCGACCCGGATTTCGGGCAGTTCCGACCTGTACCTCCGGGATGGGCGGAAGCCTTTTCACTCGATTAACTTTATTACCAGTCACGACGGTTTTACCCTGACGGATCTGGTGTCCTACAATTCCAAACACAACGAAGACAACGGCGAAGACAACCGGGACGGCGGGGATTCCAACAACAGCTATAACTACGGAACGGAAGGCCCGGTGAACGATCCGGTGATCTCCCGGATCCGGGAACAGCAGATGAAAAATTTTTTCGCCACCATGATGATTTCCCAGGGAACCCCCATGATTCTGGGGGGGGACGAGATTGGCCGGACGCAGCGGGGAAACAACAACGCCTACTGTCAAGACAATGAAATATCATGGTACGACTGGTCTTTGCTGGGGAAAAACCGGAGCCTCTTCCGTTTTGTCCGGGAGCTGATCGCCTTTCGGCTGCGGCATCACGGATTTATGCGGCCTGAATTTTACACGGGCCGGGACGGCAACTACAACGCCATCCCGGATATTTTATGGTATGATGAAGATGGCGAAACGCCGGTATGGGACAAGCTGGGCCCCTGTCTGGCCCTGCGGATGGACGGCAGCAAGGCGGATATTCTGGCCGACAAGGACGACAACGATTTTTTTATCATGTTTAACAGCAGCCTTGATCCGGTGGTGTTCCGGGTGATGCGGGCCCCGGCGGGGAAAATCTGGGTTCGGGCGGTGGATACCAGCCTGTATTCCCCGGAGGATGTCCTGCTGCCGGGTTTTGAAAAACCGCTGGCCGCCCAGAACCGGTACAACGTGAAAGCCCGGAGCGTGGTGATTTTGATTTCAAAGGAAATGGAACATGGATGAAAGCAGTTTTATTTTGGGCGTAGACCTTGACGGTGTGGTGGGGGATTTTTACGGGGTCATGCGGCAGATCGCCGCGGAGTGGCTGAACAAGCCGCCTGAATCCCTCACTAAAGAGGTAAGCTACGGCCTTGGCGAATGGGGGATCGCCGAATTCGGCGGCTACGACCGGCTCCACCGTTTTGCCGTAACCCAGCGGAATATCTTCCGGGATATGCTCCCCATCGAAAACGCCCCCGCGGTGCTGCGGAAACTTTCCAGCCGGGGCATCCGCATCCGGATTATCACCCACCGGCTTTTCCTCAAATATTCCCACCGGAACACTATCACTCAAACGGTAGAGTGGCTGGACAACTACGATATTCCCTACTGGGATCTTTGTTTTATGAACGACAAGGGCGCGGTGGGGGCCCATGTATATATTGACGATGCGCCGGAAAACATTGTCCGCCTTCGCCGGCACGGCTGCAGAACCATCGTGTTTACCAATTCCACCAACCGGAAACTCCCCGGCCCCCGGGCGGACTCCTGGCTGGAAATGGAGAGACTGGTGATGGAAGCCCAAACCGAATGGAAAACCGGCACTCTTGATCTTTTCGGCGCCCCCACCGCGGGATAGCAGGCCGCCGTCAATCCGGCCCGGTTTGTCCGGAACTTGCCGGATGCGCCCTTATACTTTATAAAAGGAGAAAAAATGAATAAAATACTGGCCGTAAAGGATACCAACTATACTTTTGAAAAGGTCGATCTGCGCTTCTCTGAAAATATGTATAAAGATATATTTATGGAAAAAAATAATAAGACTTTACTTGAAACAATAAAAAGTAAAAGATATAGGCACTTGGAGCAGGAAGTTTATGAAAAATATTCAAATTGCTTGAATATGAAATTGGGCTTGTTCTTAAAGAAACTAAAAACAAATAAAAATATATTTTATAAAAAATTCCTAAATAATTATGGCGATTTAATTTATTCAATATTTAAAATAGATGATACAAAAACATTGCTAAAAAAGGGTTTGTATATATACTGTATAAATAATGAACTTAAATATATTGGAAGAAGCAAAGATCCATTTGGAAAACGAATAAACAATGGATATGGAAAAATTTCCCCAAAAAATTGTTATTTGGATGGACAAAGTACAAATTGCCATATAAATTCCTTGATTACAAAAAATAGAAATAATGTTCAATTATTTGTATTAGAAATAAATAATGACGAAATGATAGAATCTATTGAAAAAGATTTAATTAAAAAATATAAACCAGAATGGAATATACAAATATAATCAACAGCCGCGCGGCAAAGTTCAGACCGAAGGTCTGACGCGGTATTAAGCCCTCGCCACGAATAAAACCAACGGGCACCTCGTATAACGTTCCATTTTTTCCAGGGGGCGATGTACCGGATGTCCGAACTGTGTTCTTTCTGAACCCGGTTAATCCGCAGGGAGATCGCCTCGCCGCCGATTGTCCTATGCGTTCCTCTCGTTTTGTGGTGTATTTTTTATCAAAAAAGAATAACGGTATTGGCATTACAATAATGATAGAGTTGGGCGACATTGCCCCTAAACTTGGTTACAAATTTAAGACAAAGGATTGACTAAAATATATTTCTGGTATATATATTTCTATTATCTAACCTTATAAAAAATGTAAGAAAATTATAGGCTTAAATGGAGGATTAAAATGAATAAAAAACTTGTATCACAATTTTTGCTATTGACTTTTTTACTTATGCTTTTTGGGTGGGGCATATCACTGATTTTCGCTCGGTTTGGGATGACAACTAATAATCATTCCTGGTTGTATATACTTTTCTTCATAGGCGGCTGGTCCCCTACTATTGCTTCATATATAGTTCTGAAGAAAAACAATGGAGTAATTGGATTTAAGGATTGGATAAAAAATATCTTTAAATTCAAGGCTCCTATGCTTTTCTATGTATTTATCATTTTTTTGTTTGGAATTGCCTTCGCAACACAGGTTTTTATATACCCAGGATTGGATGATGCAAAACCGATATATATGTTTTTTATTTCAGTGCCGATTATGTTAGTCGGCGGTGGCTTGGAAGAAGCTGGGTGGAGGTATATATTACAGCCTGAACTTGATAAAAA
>JAISBS010000072.1 GCA_031266075.1 Treponema sp. | reverse complement strand
GCCGGGGATCCGCTACCCTTCCCAGTCTTTCTTTCAGTTTCTCTATGTCCATATCCCTTCTTCGGAATATGCTCTCCCTTCCTTCACCCTTTCAAAAAAGTAAATGCAGGAGCCCTGACGACACCCATACGGACGGGCCCTGTCGCCGGAGGAAAGAAATAGAGAGGAAAAACAAGAGGGGGGGCCGGTTTCCGTACTTTTTTTTGCGCGGACACCGTTAGTCTGGCCCCCCCTGCGGCCGGGCCAAGGTCCCGGCCTACCCCCCTATCGGGTACTTATGCTTTATCGAGGGGGGCGCCGTGTTACTAAATAAAAACAGGCTCAATGTTTCGCCTGCTTTATCGGGCGCCCCCTGCGCTCCAGCCGCGCCGCCAGGCGGCACGGCTTCCACTACCCCCCTATAGGGCTGCTATTGGATAATGGTAACACATGCCCGGCGCACAAGAGCAGACCAGCTTTAGCCGGGTGTACGCGCCGGCGGGGGCTGCGTTTATTACGCCTTACCGGAATTGGCGAAAAAGGCGAAAATCCGGTACTCTGTAAGACAGGAGAATATATGGAGCCTATTATTTTAGCATCCGGGTCGTTGCGGCGGCAGGAATTTTTCCGCCTCTTGGGGCTGCCCTTCAGCATCATGCCGCCCCTCATCGACGAAACCATCACTCCGGGGGCGGATCCCCGGAAGGCCGCGGAAAATTTTTCGGTCAAAAAGATAAAAAAGGTCATGGAACTGCTCAAAGGGCGGATACCGGCCTGGATTTGCGGGGCGGATACGGTTATCTCGGTGGACAAAATCATATACGGCAAACCAAAGGACCGGGAGGACGCGGGGGCCATGCTTTCGCGGCTTCAAGGACGGGAACATGAGGTTATCACCGCGGTGGCCCTGAGAAACCCGGACGGGGTCATTGACTGCCGCTCGGTGGCCAGTACGGTTTCTTTTGCCCGCCTTTCGGAAAAAGAAATCGAATGGTACCTTAATACCGGAGAATGGCAGGGGGTGGCGGGATCCTACAAGATACAGGGGCTGGCATCCTGCTTTATCACGGGCATAAAGGGCTCCCCCAGCGCGGTGGTGGGCTTGCCAATGAACGAATTTTATGCCATGCTCAGAAAGAACGGCTACCCCTATGGGGGCTGACAAAAGACCGGTTTGACAAGCGGCGACGAAGCGAAACTCCGCGCCGCCGAACAGGTCCAAGGGCAAAAAGCGTTGCTTTTTGACTATTCCGCCGCCGGAACAGGCTGGGTCCTGCTGCCGGGGGCGAGATACAGGGAAGGCTGCAAAAAACGGGAGCCAGGCACTCTACAGTTGCCGGGGGCCCCGGTTTTTTTGCGCGGGAGGATATTTTGGCTGTAGTTACCATGAAAAGTCTCCTGGAATCAGGGGTGCATTTCGGCCATCAGGTGAAACGCTGGGATCCGCGGATGAAAAAATACATCTTCGCGGAACGGAACGGTATTCACATCATTGACTTGCAGAAGACCATTCAGGCGATCAAAGACGCCTACGAAGCGGTCCGCAAAACCGTAGGGGCGGGAAAAACCGTCCTCTTCGTGGGAACCAAAAAACAGGCCCAGCAGGCGATCCAGAAAGAAGCGGAACGGTGCGGGATGTTTTACGTGAACAACCGCTGGCTTGGCGGGATGCTCACCAACTTTTTCACCATCAAAAAGTCCCTGCTCCGGTTGAAAAAACTGGAAAAAATGGAAATCGACGGGACCTTTGAAAACCTCACCAAAAAGGAGATCGCCTCCCTCGGCAAGGAGCGGGCGAAGCTCCAGAAAAACCTCGGGGGCATTAAGGAAATGAAGGAGCCGCCGGGGATTCTCTTTATCATCGATACCCGGAAAGAAGCTATCGCGGTGGCCGAAGCCCAGCGGATGGGTATTCCCATTGTGGCGGTGGTAGACACCAACTGTAACCCCGAGGGCATCAACTACCCCATCCCCGGCAATGACGACGCAATCCGGGCCATCACCCTCTTTACCCAGATCGTTGCCAACGCGGTGGTGGAAGCGGACAACGAAGTGGGGCTCAAGATCATCGAAACCCTGGGCGATGAAGACGAAGAAACGGAAGAAGTGGTAACCGACGTGTCCATCAAGGAAGAGGACCGGGAAATTGACATTGAATCCTACTCCTCCGGTTCAGAAACGGCGGCGGCGGCGGCCCCGGCGGGCGGGGAAAGCGAAGCGGAACCGGATGAGGAAGATCAACTGCCGGTGGATGTAGACAAAGCATACGGAGAAGAATAATGGAAATCAGCGCGGCGGATGTGAAAAAACTCCGGGAAAAAACCGGGGCGGGAATGATGGAATGTAAAAAAGCCCTTGTCGATTCGGAGGGTGATTTTGACCGGGCCGAAAAGCTTCTCAAGGAAAAGGGACTGGCGGCGGTGGAAAAACGGTCCGGCAGGGCCACCAATGAAGGCAAGGTCTTTGTGGAAATCAGCGGCGACGGCTCCCGGGCCGCGCTGGTGGAACTGGCCTCGGAAACGGACTTTGTGGCCCGGAACCCGGAATTTATCGCCCTGGGGACCGCCATAACCGGCAAGGTTCTGGAAAAGGGCTGCACCGGACCCACGGAGGAACTTTCCGCGATGGTAACGGAACTGGCCGCCAGGATCCGGGAAAACATGAGCCTCAGGCGGCTCAGTCTGGTAACGGCGGGGGCCAACGAGTACCTTACGCAGTACATCCACGGGGACGGCAATATCGGGGTGGTGGTCAAATTTGAATCCGGGGAGCCTGAAAATTTCAGGAACGACGAGTTCAAAAATTTCGCCTTCACCATTGCCCTGCACATTGCGGCCTTTAACCCCCTGGCGCTGGACCGGAGCAAGATTGATCCGGCCCACATCAGCGAACAGGAGGAAATTTTCCGCAAGCAGATGGAGGGGGACGAAAAGCTCAAGGGCAAACCCGCCAACGTGATCGACAATATCCTCAAGGGCAAGATCAGCAAGTACCTCGCCGATATATGCCTTGTGGAGCAGGCGTATGTAAAAGATGAAAAAATGACCGTAGCCCAGGCGCTGGCCGATTGCGGCAAGAAGCTGGGGGCGGCCATCAGCGTGAAGGATTATGTCTATTATAAAGTAGGGGCATAACATGGCGGACCACATCGCTTCATCCGAAGAACGGAGGAAAAAAACCGTGGCAAACCTGAAAGACGGTTTTGCGTCCCTCAGAACCGGACGGGCCTCGGCCTCCCTCTTTGACAAGATCCGGGTGGACTGTTACGGGGAAAAATCGCCCCTGAATCAGGTGGCCAATATCTCCATCCCCGAAGCCCGGCTCATCGTGATCCAGCCCTGGGACAAAAACCTGATCGGCGAAATCGAAAAGGCCATCCGCAGCTCGGAACTGTCCCTGAACCCCTCCAACGACGGCAAGGTGATCCGCATCAGTATTCCGCCCCTCACGGAGGAACGGCGAAAGGAACTGGTAAAGCTGGCGAAAAACCAGGCCGAGCAGTCCCGGGTGGCGGTGCGGAATATCCGCCGGGACGGCAACGAGGAACTGAAAAAGCTGCTCAAAGACGCGGCCATCACCGAGGATGATGAAAGCAAATCCTCGGCGGAATTGCAGAAGCTGACGGATAGTTACATCACCCGGGTGAATCAGGTTCTGGAAGAAAAAGAAAAAGAAATAATGGACGTGTAATGCCGAAAGCCGCAGAAAAGGACAGGCCGGGAGAAAGGGATCGGGGCCTTTCGGAAACCCGGGGCGGAAAAGCGGTTCCGGCCCATACGGGAATTATCATGGACGGAAACGGCCGCTGGGCCCAGAGCCGGGGGCTGCCCCGGACCCAGGGGCACCTTGAGGGCCTCAAGGCGGCAAAACGGATTGTAAAGGCGGCCAGCGATTTGGGAATTCAATACCTTACCCTCTACGTATTCTCCACGGAAAACTGGAAACGGGCCGGGGAAGAAGTAGGGTTCATCATGGCCCTGATCAAAAAATACCTCCGGGGGGAACTGGCTTTTTACCGGGAAAACCGGATCCGGATCCGCCACACCGGCGACCGGGGCGGGCTTTCCCCGGATATTGCGGAAGAAATCAGAAAGGCCGAAAAAGACACTCAGGGTTTTGAGGGGATGCAGGTGATTCTGGCCCTGAATTACGGGGGCCGGGACGAGATAGTCCGGGCCCTGCGGCGGCTTGCGGCAGCATCCGGCGGCGGTTTTTCAGAGGCCGCCATAACCGAAGCGGCAATCCGGGCCCGGCTGGACAACCCCGACCTGCCTGACCCCGACCTGATCATCAGGACCGCCGGGGAATTCAGGATCAGCAACTTTCTCCTCTGGGAAGGAGCCTATGCGGAATATATGATTTCCCCGAAATTTTGGCCCGACTTTACCGGAGAAGACCTGGCACTGGCGGTGAAAGATTATCAAAACCGGGAACGCCGTTTTGGGGGCCCGGCCCCGGCGGAACGGTCCGGCGCGGAGAAAAACGCGGGGGGCGCCGGATGAATTTGAAAACCCTGATCCCCCGGCTGGCGATCTTTTTTATCGGCCTCCCCCTCATCGCGTTTATCGTGCTGGGCCTTCCCCAGTACCAGCATCTGGCCATTAATATCACCACCGTTGTTTTCAGCGCCCTGGGGGCCGCGGAATTGGCGGGGATGCTCAAAAAGAAAAACCTGAAGATCCCCGCGGGGGAAGCGGCTGTCCTCGGCGCGGCGGTTCCGGCGGCCATAACCGCGATGGTCAGTTTCGGGGCCCCCGTCATGACGGCCCCCGCAGCCCTGGCGGCGGCGGCCTCGTGGATCCTGGTGTCCCGGATTTTTTCCCCCGAACAGGAACTGGACGACTATCTTGGCCGGGCCGCCGCGGGTTTTGCCGCCCTGGTGTACCCCGGCCTCTTTCTGGGATGGATCATCCCGCTGGGCCTTTTGCCCCGGGCGGACATGGTGATCCTGACTTTTCTGCTGGTTGTTTTCGCCAACGATTCTCTGGCCTGGGCTTCGGGGATGCTCTTCGGCAAAAAAAACCGGGGCATTATCCCGGCGAGTCCCAACAAGAGTATTTCTGGCTTTACCGGGGGCCTTACCGCCTCTGCCCTGATCGGCCTGGGGGCGGCGTATTTTTTTCCCGGCGTCTTCCAGCCCCGGTATATGCCCGCCCTGCCCGCAGGCCTGGCGCTGGGACTCGCCACGGGGATCGCCGCGTCGCTAGGGGATCTGGGCGAATCGGCGCTTAAACGGAGCGCCGGGGTTAAAGATTCGGGGTTCCTCATTCCGGGCCGGGGCGGCGTGCTGGATTCCATCGACTCCCTGTCGCTGGCGGCCCCGGTGTTCTATCTGGCCTTCAGGCTCCTCTTTTCGTAGGCCCGGAGCGCCATGAAAAAACGGATAGCGATTCTGGGGGCCACCGGCTCCATCGGAAAAAGCGCGCTGGAGGTGATCCGCCGGGGCTCCGGGGACTTTGAAACAGTTCTCCTTTCGGCTCAAACCAATATCACGGCCCTGAAAGAATTGGGAAAGGAATTTCCCGGAGCCCTTCTGGCCCTTTCCGGCCCGGAGCCGGAAGCGCCGGAAGCGGAGGGCCTTTCCTTTTTCGGCCCCCAGGGGCTTTTGCGGGCCATCGCCGGGGCGCGGGTGGACATTACGGTGAACGGCATCTCCGGCGCCGCGGGGCTCCGCCCTTCCCTGGCGGCGATAGACTCAGGCTCCGATCTGGCGCTGGCCAACAAGGAAACGGTGGTTATGGCGGGCCCGGAGGTCTTTGCCCTGGCCCGGGAAAAAAAAGTAAAAATCCTCCCGGTGGATTCGGAACATTCGGCGATCTTTCACCTGATCGAAGCCCACGGCGCGGACCGGGTAGAGGAGATTCTCCTTACCGCATCGGGGGGGCCGTTCAGAAAAATGCCGCTGGCGGCCATGAAAGACGTTACGGCGAAAGAAGCCCTGGCCCACCCCACCTGGAATATGGGGCCAAAAATCACCGTGGATTCCGCGTCCCTGGCCAACAAGGGCCTTGAGGTGATCGAGGCCGCCCGGCTTTTCAATATGCCCCCGGAAAAAATCAGCGTCCTCGTTCACCCCCAGAGCGTGGTTCATTCCCTGGTGCGGATGAAAGACGGGGCGGTCTACGCCCAGCTTTCCCGGCCCGATATGCGGCTCCCCATCCACGAGGCCCTCCACTGGCCGGAGACCCGGCCTTCACCCTTTGGGGCCCTGGATTTCCGGGGCCTTTCGCTGGAATTTGAAGCCCCCGATACGGAGCGCTTCCCCATGCTGTCCCTGGCCTATGAAGCGGTCCGGCGCGGGGGCTTTTACCCCTGCGTATACAACGGGGCCAACGAAGAAGCGGCGGCGGCTTTTCTGGCGGGCCGGATTGGGTTTCTTGATATACCCCGGATTGTTGAGTATGTTTTGAACAGGGGCTTCCGGCCCCCGGAATCCGCGCCGGATCAGGGCGGGGATTTTGCAAATAAAATAGAAGCGGTTTTGGCGGCGGATAAGGCGGCCCGGGAACTGGCCGGGGCTTTTATCGCGTCGATACAAAAATAGACGGGTGCGGCTGTTCCAAAATCCGGTTGGTTTCGGAGCAAGTCCAGGTTCCCAGCGGCACGGCGTTTGGAACCGCGAAAAATAAAAGAGGCAGGACAATGGTAGTAAAAATAGCGCTGGGCCTTGTGGGTCTGGGAATTGTGGTTTTTGTTCACGAACTGGGGCATTTCCTTGCCGCCCGGCTCATGGGCATCAATGTGGAAGCCTTTTCCATCGGCTGGGGCAAGCCGATACTCAAAAAGAAAATCGGGGGGGTTGAATACCGGCTCGGAATGTTCCCCCTGGGGGGCTACTGCAAGATGCGGGGGGAACATGAATTTCAGGAAGCCTGGGAGAACCGGCAAAACGCGGTGAACCCGGTGCCGGGAACTTTTTTCGGCGCGGGCCCCTTTCGCCGGATCGTGGTCGCCTTCGCGGGCCCCTTCTTCAACCTGGTTTTTGCGGCGCTGGTTCTTTCGGTCATCTGGGGCGCCGGATTTGAGGTCAACACGCTGGGCAACCGGATCGTGCTGGCTTCGGACATATACCCCGGCCAGACTTATCCCGCCGACGAAGCGGGCCTGAAAACCGGAGACCGGATCATCGAGATTGACGGGAAAAAAACCCCCTACTACCGCGACATTCAGGAAAATATTACGGTGAACGCGGAAAAGGAACTTGCCTTCACCGTCGACCGGGAGGGGGAGGCGCTTTCCCTGCGGATACGGCCGGATCTGGACAAAAGCACCGGGGCGGGAAAAATCGGGGTCTACTTCTGGAACGATCCGGTCATTAAAGAAGTAATAGCCGGGGGGCCCGCAGCGGCGGCGGGGCTTCAGGGCGGGGACCGGATACTCCGGGTCAACGGAGAAGAAATCCGGCACAACGCGGCCCTGATCCGCCTGATGGAAAGCCGCCCCGCTTCCCTTTCGGTCGATTATGAGCGGAACGGAACGCAGGGGAATGCCACCCTCCTCCCCCTTTATGAGAAGGATGGAACCGGCGATCTGGGGATACGGTACGGGTACATTAGCTACCGCACCCCTGCGCTGTCCCTCCCGGCGGCGCTGGCCAAGGGGACCGCGGAAAGCTGGAAAACGCTGATGATTTCCCTGCGGAGCCTCAGCCTGCTTTTCCGGGGCATAGACCTGACCCAGGCCGTTTCCGGCCCGGTCCGCATTACCTACATGGTGGGGGAGGTTGCCGCCGAAGGCTTCGGACAGAGCTTTGGCGACGGCATCCGCTCTATGGCGAATTTTCTGGCCCTCATTTCCATTGCCCTGTGCATGATGAACCTGCTGCCCCTCCCCGTGCTGGACGGCGGTATGATCGTCCTCTTTCTCGTGGAGGCGATAAAACGAAAACCCCTGCACCCGAGGGCCGTCGGCGCGTTTCAAACCGTGGGAATGGCGCTTATTGTCGGTCTCATGCTCTTTGCCGTTTTTGGGGACATTTTGTATCTGACCCGGCGCTGATTTCCGGGTTGAAAGGAATTGCCATGAAACAGAAAATTCCCTGCCCCTGCGACAACAGTTTTTCCGTAGAAGTCCCGGAGGAGATCGATCTGGATCAGAAGCCCGAATGCCTTGACGAAATCATGGACGGCTCCTTTATGAATTTCACCTGCCCAAGCTGCGGAAAAAAACACAAGCCCGAATTCCCCCTGATGCTCCTCTGGCCCAGCCGGAAGCTCCGCTTTGAAATTTTGCCGGAACTTGAACGGGGCGAATTTTACCGCCGGAAAAAAGACCCTCCCGGCGCGGAGATTCTTATCGGCTACCCGGAAATGACGGAACGGCTGACGGCGATCCGGGACGGCCTGGAGCCCGCCGCGGTGGAGGCCCTGAAATACTACCTTCTGGCAAAGGCGGAAGAAAATTACCCCGACACGGAAATTGACATCTGGTACCAGAACAAAGGCCCGGAACACATCGAATTTCACCTTCACGGAATCCGCGAGGGGGAAGTGGCGGTAAGCCGGGTTCCCCTCTCTCTTTACCAGAGGACCCTTGAGGATTATCAAAAACATCCCAGGGGAGAAATATTCCGGGCCCTCCGCTGCCGGTCCTATCTTTCCGTACAAAATATGATGCGCCCCGAGGGATTAACGTGAAAAAACCCCGGGCAATCCGCCGGGCCCTTTTGCCCCTGTTGATTTTCGCGCTGCCCTTTCAGTCTGCCGCCGCGGAGGATCGGGACGATCCGGGGGCATGGCAGCAGGGCCTTATCCCCGGCGGGCACCGGGGGGCCGTCCGGGCGCTGGCCTATGACGGCAGCCGGATCATCAGCGCCGGGGACGACGGTTTCCTTGAAATATGGAACCCCCGGACCGGCGCCGCGGAAGAACGGTTTCAGGTAAGCCCGTACCGGATCATTTCCATGGCGCTGCGTCCGGGGAAACCGGAACTGTGCCTCATCGAAAGCGACGGCCTGGGGCTGTACCGCATTTCCGTCTGGGACTACCGGAACCGGGCGATCCTGTTCAGCCTCCGGTTCCGGGATCCGGTGAGCTATATCAACTATTCCGCAGGGGGCGGTTTTTTAATCGCCGCCCGGAGCGGCAGAACGGGGCTGGTTTTTATCGATCCCGAAACCGGCAGCCTGCTCCGGTCCCCCGAAGATCTGGCCGGAATGGTCGGTTTCGCCGCCACCGGCAGGTCCGAACGGAACATGATCGTCTATTTTTCCGGGGGCGGCCTTTCCTATTGGGATGTGATGGCCGGAACTGAAACCGGGTACTTTGCCGTCCCCCCCAATATCAAATCCCCGGTGCTGTTCGGAAACAACCGCTTTTTCGCCGGCCTTGACTCCGGGGGGCTGGTGGTAATCGACGCGGTTTCGGGGGAAACGCTGGACCGGGATCCGGCAATACCCCGTGATGCGGTATTATGCGCTGGGAGGGGGGCGGAATTTTTCTGCCTTGCCGGGGGGACGGAATCCAAAACGCTGTACCGCTTCGCGCTGGACGGCTCCCGGCGGCTTGATCTGAAAAGCCGCCGCTCCCTGCCGGGGGAACTGTCCACGCTTTTCGCCGCCGGGCCGGAGGGCCTTGCGCTGGGAAGCACCGGCGGCGGCCTCTGGCTGGCGGATCAGGACGGCGAGCCCCGGCAGATGACGGTAAAAAACCAGGAACTTATTGTTGAGGCCGCCGCGTCGGGCTCCCGGCTGGCTTTTATAACCGAAGGGGGGCTGGCGGGCTTCATTCCCCTGGACTATTTCCGGATAGATTCCGGGGAGACCCTGAAACTGGAGCAGGGCGGCGGGTATACCCGGCTCCTCGCTTTTCCCGGCGCCGGGGGGGACGGGGCACAATTCCTTTTTTGGCAGCCCGGCGCCGCCCGCCTGCCCCCCCTGATCCGCGCCGCGGAAGCGGGCGCTTCCCCCTTCATCCTCCGCAGCCTGCCCTCCCGCTTCCCCATCCGGGCCGCCGCGGCCTGGGGGGACAAAATCCTCTTCCTTGATTCGGCGGGAACCATATCGGTTGTTTCCGTCAACCCCTCGGCAAAAACAGACCGCCTTGAATTTTCGTTTTCGTCAATTGGTTCTCTGGACGCGGATTTTATCAACGGGGAGCACGTCATTCTGGGCCGGAGCGGCGTTTCGGGCAACAGCTCTTTTCTGATGATCAATATCCGCACCGGAGAAACCGTTCCCCTCCCCTACCCCTCTTCCGCGGGGGCCAGGGTTTACCGGGGGGCTTCCGGGGCCCTGTACGCTGCCGCGGTGGACGAGGTGGACGGGAACCCCCGGACTTCCATAATCCGGCTGGATCCGGCAAACCCAGCCGCATCGATCCGGCTGGTGGAATATCAGAGTGAAGATATTATGTTTTCCCTGGCCGAAACTTCCCGGAATCTTGCGTCCACCCTTGGTGAAGGCGGGGCGGCCCTCTTCTCCCGGCAGGGAATGTTGAATTTTGAACGGAGCCCCGGCCTTCCCCTGCTGCTGATTGACGGCGCGCGGTTTTTCATCGCCCTGGACGGGGACGGCAATATCTGCTGGCACGATCCCGAGTCGGGAAAACTGTTGGCCCTGTTCAGGCTGTATCAAAACGAATGGATCCTGCAAGAGGACGGCGGCGAGCCCCGCTGGGGGCCGGTGGCCGCGCCATAAGGAAACAAGGGCCTTTAATCGTGGCTGGGGTTTTTTCGCACCCTTTCAATGGCCTCGCCCACCGCCTTTTGCACGCTGCCGGCATAGGAATTTTCGTTCATCGCCTGGGCCGCGTAAAGGCTCCCCAGCAGGGAAAAACGGTACAGCGGTTTTACCATGTTTAACGCGATGGCGGCCATATCAACCACACATTCGTTACAGCGGCAGACTTCGCCCCTATGGGCTTCAAGCTGTCTGCCCAGTTCGTTGATCACCAGACTTTCCGCCTGATTCACCAGCAGTTCAAAATCATACTTGTCACTAAAGGCCATAGATCCTCCCATGTTCTCATAAGGTATTGGTCTCGGGTTTAATACCATCATGACCACGGCAGAACTCAGACCGAAGGTCTGGCGGGGTATTAAACCATCGCCGCGAAAAAAATTACTCCTTCTTTATTATAATCCAAGATTGCTGTTCCAAACACTGGAGTTTTCAGAGGTTCCTATCAAACATCACCGGGTTTTTTTTGCGGCGCGGGGGAACGCCAGGGCGGGACCGTTCATTAAAAATTCCCCTGTTCTTCGTGCCCCCGGGTAACGGGCACGTATTTGGCGTATTTCGCCACCAGCGCGAGTTTGATGGTTCCCACCGGGCCGTTCCGCTGTTTGGCTATGATAAGGTCTGTGGGAATCCCGTCGTCCGGGTTCGGCTGCTCGTTTGGTTTTTTTTCAATCCGGTCCCGGTGGAGGAACAGCACCACATCCGCATCCTGTTCTATGGAGCCCGAATCCCGGAGGTTTGACAAGTTGGGCCGTTCCCGTTCGGCTTCGCGGGTAAGCTGGCTGAGAACCACTATGGGAATTTTCAGTTCCCTGGCCAGGCTTTTGAGGGACCGGGAAATTTCGGAAATCTGTTCATACCGCGGCAGCGTGTAGTTTTCCGATCCGATGAGCCCCAGATAGTCGATAAAAATAATTTCCACCTTCTGCTGGGATCGCAGCTTCCGGGCCTGCGCCCGGAGGTCCAGCAGTTTCATGTTGGGCATATCCACAATAAAAAAAGGAGCCTCGTAGATATTGCTTGCGGCGTGGACGATCCGGCTGTATTCGCTGGGGGTCAGGTAGCCGCTGCGGATGTTTTTTGCGTCTACCATGGATTCGCTGGAGATGATCCGCTTGGTCAGGGCCAGATCCGACATTTCCAGGGTAAAAAAGCCCACGGGGATGTTTTTATGCACCGCCATATCGGCGGCCATATTCAGGGCCAGGGCGGTTTTTCCGATGGAAGGTCGGGCCCCGATGACGACAAATTCGGAGGGCTGGAAACCGGAGGTCAGAAGATCCAGCCGCTCAAAGCCCGACGGCACGCCGGTTATCAGTTTTTTTGTTTTTAATATGCCGTCGATTTCCGTTATGGTTTCTTTCAGCACCTCGCCGATTGTCCGGGAACTCAGGGTCTGCCGGTTATCGGTAAGGTCAAAAATCCGCTGCTGTATCTCCTCCAGAATAAGCCGGGACTCCAGAGATTCGTCAAAAACCTTTGAGTTAATCTCCGAAGAGACCCGGAGCAGGGCCCGCCTGAGGGAATAGTTCTGGATGGTCTGGGCGTAATATTCAATGTTGGCGCTGGTGGGCACCACTGTGGTAAGGGAGGCCACATGGGCGTGGCCCCCCGCTTCGTCAAGTTTGCCAAGACGCCTGAGTTCCTGAATGACGGTTTGAATATCCGCCCGCAGTCCCTTGGAGTCGAGGCTCAGGATCGCTTCAAATACCCGGTTGTTTGCGTTGGAGTAAAAATCCCCGGGCCGGAGGTACTGGATGGCCGTGGCCACCGCCTCCGCGTCCATGAGCAGGCTGCCCAGGGCGGCCCGTTCCGCTTCCTCGTTGTGGGGTGGAATTTTATCTCTGGGTGTTGATGCGGTCACGGGGAAACCTCCCGTTCATTCGCCGTGGGGTCTAATACCCCGCCTTTCAGGGCGGTTAGAATCGGTAACGCCGACAATAAAATGGTAGTAGACCCCACAGTTAAATAATTTCCTTACAGAACGAATCTCGTAAAACGATGCAACGCCTACAAGATACCCAAGAGCCCGCTCACGCGGGAGAGCTTCAGGGCGAGGCGGTTCATTCCTGCGCCTCGCTGTTAGCCGCCTGTTCTTCCGCCGGGGCGGGCTCCGCCTGAGCCGGTTCGGGGGCCGGCGCTGTTTCCGCGGCGGGCGCTGTTTCCACGACGGGAACCGCGGCCCCGGTATCCGGCGCGGCCTCAACGGTTCCGGCTGCCGGGGCGGGCTCCGCCTGAGCCGGTTCGGGGGCCGGCGCTGTTTCCGCGGTGGGCGGCGTTTCTGCGGCGGGAACCGCGGCCCCGGTATCCGGCGCGGCTTTGTGGTCGCCGGCATGGCGGCGGCCCCTGGCCGGGGAAGCGGGCGTTTCCACCTTCACCGCCTGCCCCTCCACGGTAACGCTGATCTCCGCGGCGGCGCTCTCGTACAATTTAACCACCGCCTTGTATTTACCCACGCTTTTAAAGACCGTCCCCGTCAGCTCTATCCGCTTCCGTTCAACCGGGAAGCCCTGCCGGGTCAGTTCGTCCGCCAGGGTTTGGCTGGTAACCGCGCCGTACAGCTTGCCGTTGGCCCCGGCGGGCATAGAGATCGTCAACTCCAGACTTTCCAGCTTTTCTTTCAGCCCCAGCGCATCCTTCCGTTTGGCTTCTTTCCGGGCCTCAATTTCTTCCCGCCGGGATTCAAAGAGTTTTATCGTACTTTCCGTATACGGAAGGGCGATACCCCGGGGGAACAGGTAATTCCGGGCATAGCCTTTCGCCACATCCTTCACATCCCCTTCTTCACCGAGGGGCGCCAGATCCTTGTTTAAAATCACTTTCATACTCAAGCTCCTTTGAGAAAAACTTCGTATTTCCCTTGAAAAACCGCGTTTTTCTCCGGGAGAAAATCGCAAAGCAATTTTCTCCACACATTAAATTTTTTGACGGATTGAAAAACCCTGAGGCTTTCCAAAGGCGAAAATCTGAAAGATTGCCGCCTACATCCCCGGAGTAGAGGATGATCCATCCGGTTTTGGCGCCCGGAAGGGCACCCAATTTTCAGCAATGCCCAGGAGAACCAACACTCCCAGGGCCACCGCGTTAATTCCGGGACTAAAAATCAGCATGATGATCAGTATATTCAAAAAGAGCCGCATCAACGGGGACATGGCCCGGCGGCTGAGGATATAAAGCATAATGCCGCCGCCCTGCGCCAGAAACAGCATGACGCAGAGGGTCAGGATATTCCAGGCCAGGGTTTCCACCGCGGAAAGGCCGGCGATCCGGAAACTTAAAACAGCCGCCAGGGAAAAAGACAGGGCCCAGATCGTATGGCGGGGGGCGTAAAAACCCCGGAGGCTTCCCGCCGCAGGTCCCAGCGGACGGATGCGGCGGATTATCCAGGCCAAAAACCAGGCGAGCTGGCGGTTGACAAAAAACAGCAGCAGGGAAGAGGCCGCCGCGCCGCCCCGGAGCGCCGCCAGCCGCAAAAACTCCATGATCCGTTCCGGGGTTAGATGCAGTTCGGCATAGGAACGCCGGGCCGCGTCAGCCCCGGCGGAGGAAATAAAAAGAGACGAAAGCAGTTCCGCCCGGGAACGGAATAGGGACGGAGCCTCCGAGGTGTTAAAAATAGTAGACTCGATGAACAAAAATATCAGGCCGCCCGCCACGGCGCTCACCACAAGACGCCAGGCCGTGCGGGGCCGGAGCGCCGCCGGCCCCCGTGAGGGAGGCGCCATGATCCAGAAAAAGAGCAGAAACAAAACGCTGTAATACAGAACGTCCAGCAGCAGGGTAAAAAGGGGAGTTTTCAGAAAAACATAAAAGCCCAGGGCGGTGAGGAGGTTGAGCCCCAGTGTCGCCGCCAGGGTCCGCCGGGCGGTCTGGATACTATAGGCCGCCGCGACAAAGCCAAAGGGGACGAGAAAAAAAACAGCCAGCAGCCCGCTCCGTATCAGGAAAACGCCGGCCACCGCACAGACAAAGGAGGCCAGGTATTCCCTTCCCCGTGGACCGGCGGCGGAAAACGGGGGGATTTCCACGGAATTCATGGCCGTCCTTATTCGGCGACAAAGGGCAGCAGCGCGATGATCCGGGCCCGTTTAATGGCCAGGGCCAGGGAACGTTGGTGTTTGGCGCAGGTTCCGGTGATGCGCCGGGGCAGGATCTTCCCCCGCTCGGTGATAAACCGGCGCAGGGTGTCCGCATCCTTGTAGTCGATTTTGAGTTTCTGGATACAGAATTTGCAGACCTTTTTTTTGAAAAAAACCTTGCCTTTTCCGGCCCGTCCGGTCCGGTCCTCCCCGTCCCTGCCGTCCATCTGGGCATCCATGCCCCGGTCCTGCCGGGGGGGACGTTCATTCTCCATGTATTTTTCGTCAGACATTGTCATCTCCTGTGTTGAATACCGCCAGGCGGCATCGGTAAGTCAATGGACTTGTTCAATAACCCGGTTGGTTATCAGCTAACCAAAGGTTAGCTTGCAAGTCTCGCAAGAAACCCTGTGGGTTTCAATGCTCCGCATTTTTGCTGCTTTTAAGCGGATTTGTTCAAAAACTGAAGTTTTTAAACAACTCTATTCGTTTAAAAGGGAATATCGTCGGCAAAACCATCATCCGGGGGGGGCGCGGAGCCGCCGCTGTTCTGGCCCTGCCAGCCGCCGCCGGGAGCCTGCCGTTCCGGGGCTGTTCCCGAACCCGGGGGCGGGCCCCCGAAACCGCTGCCGGCAGATCCACCGTTGGCGCCGGCAGTACCGCCGCCGGGATTGCCCCCCAGCAGTTGCAGGTAATTTGCCACAATTTCCACCTTGGAGCGGTTTTGACCGTCCTGCTGCCAGCGATCCTGCCGGAGTTCGCCGTCCACGCCGACCATTTTTCCTTTCACCAGGTATTGGTTGAGGGATTCCCCCTGCCTGCCCCATACCACGATGTCAAAAAAATTGGCCTCGTCTTCCCACTGGTCGCCGTTTTTCCGCCGCCGGTTTACGGCGATGGAGAACTTGCAGACCGCCTGACCCCCGGCGGTGTATTTTAGTTCCGCGTCCCTGGTCAGCCTTCCAATCAGCACCACATGGTTTAAATCTGCCATGATTGACCCCTATTTCTCTATTTTGACAAAGAGGTACTTGAGGAGGTTGGCGTTCAGCTTGAATACCCGGTCCAGGACGGTAATTTTCGCCGGATCGATCCTGATGGTGAACAGAACGTACTTTCCCCGTTTCCGTTTTTTGATTTCATAGGCGAGATCCCGGTCCCCGGTTTCATCGGTTTTTTCGATCTCGGCTCCGTTGGCTGCCAGGTCTGCCAATAAGCGCTCCCGGCCCGCTTTGTGCTGGTCATCTTCCAGGGGGAAAATGACCGTCAGTTCGTACTGACGCATAGGTCCTCCTTACGGACATAATTCTGGCCTGCCCAGGGGGCAGGCAAAGAGGTAAGATTAGTATACATAAAACGGCTTTTCTTGTCTATGTGTCCATTGCCATCAATCCGGCGTCCATGCCGCGCATCCAGGCTCTCCGGTAGCGGCCGGGCCAAGGTCCCGGCCTACTACTGTCAACAAGTTAGGAAAGAGGGTCCGCGAATGAGGAAACAATATTCGCGTGCATTCGCGTTATTCGCGGACTTTTTTTCTTCGCCGAACTCACCGGCCAATGACCGGAGATCATTGACCGCAGACAACCCGGAACCCCAGTTGGTCGCTCTGGCCGTGGGAGTCGCGGCCGGCCCGGTAGGAAACCGCGCAGACGGCCGTATTGACGGTCCAATTGCCGCCCCGGTAAACCCGGCCCATGCCCGAAGCGGGGCCCACGGGATCGGTTACCGTTTCCGTGTTGTCTACACTGTCGTTCCAGTCCCAACACCATTCATACACGTTCCCGCTCATATCGTATAACTGCGCGCTGTTTGCCGTTTTGGTCCCCACCGGATGCGTCCCGTAATCGGCGTGCCCGATTCCCACACCAATGCCCGCATTGTCGCTATACCAGGCGTAATCCTTCACGTCGTTTTCAGTATTGGTCCCCGCCCACTTATCCGTAAATGGCACGGTCAAAGAAGGCGTCCCTCCGCCCCGGGCTGCGTACTCCCACTCCGCCTCCGTCGGTAAACGGTACCCGTCCGCCCCGGCGCTCATCACCGCACTGTCCGCCGCCGTACCATCTGTCGCATCCCGCAATACGCCGTCACTCCCATCCCGGTATACCGCCGTTCTCCCGCTCTTCTCGCTGTACGCATTGCACCATACGATAGCGTCCCGCCAGCTTATACACGTTACCGGTTCTGTTTTTGCCGCGGGCGTCGGCGGGGATCCGTCGTTTCCGTCATACCCTTCGCGGCCCGCATTGGCAAACGTGTATCCCTTGCCGGTTGCCCACTGCTTCACCTCGTACCATAACTCGTAGGTGGTCTCATACTTCGCTATCCGAAAGGGACTAAGCGTTACCATCCGGCCCGCGATAAACACGCCCCAGAGCCAATCAAAACCGCTATAGAGGTCATAGTAATACGCGCTGTCCCCGATGATGGTTCCCCCGCCCAGGGATACCATGACCCGGTAATCCGCCGGTGTCCCGTTCATCGCCTTCACAAAATCCTTCTTCCCGATAATCCCTTCCAGGGGCTGGGAACAGCCGGCCAGCCACAGGCCCAGGGTCAACAGGCCCAGGCATACCTTATTCATTATTCCCCTCCTTTACCCCAAAACGGTAACTATAACCCAGCGACACCTTGTGGTTTACCTGCCCGAAATTCGTGCGGAGCGTATAGGCCGCCGTTGCGTAATGGCTCCCTTTCCCCGCATATAGCCCCGTTGTTACGTCAAAGGCGGGAACGGCGTACGGCTTGTTTTCCCCCTCATACGAGTAAAAGGCCAGCATCACGCCGCCGCCCGCGCCGACATACAGGCCCCCCAGGGACATGAGCGGGATATAGCCGTTCAGATGGGCGAAGGGGTAGAGCGAGAAATAACCCAGGCCCGCCTCGTTCCGGTAGCCGTGGACAAAGCCGAAGTCGCAGCCCAGTTCCACCAGGGTGTAGGGAAAGGGCGAGACCGTGCCCTGAATGGTTCCGGTGAACCAGGGGGCGGCGAAGGAACTGCCCGCGGCGGCCCCCAGGGACCAGAACCGGGAATCGCCCTGAAAGAAAAAACTCGAAGCGGGTTTCACCGCTTGTACAACGGGTTCCGGAAGGGCTTCATCCGCGGGCTCCGAAGCCTGGGCGAAAAGGGCGGCGCAGAGCCCCAGCGTCAGCGTCAGCGTCAGCAGCAGGACGCACACAAAACGGTTCACCACATACCTCCCTGGTTTTGAGAAAAAATAATTTGAGGGGAAAATTGAATTGGGGAAATTCCGGCCCTTAGGCTATAAAAGCCGGATAATATACCGGAAGGGAAAATCAACAACCGCGCGGCAGAGTTCAGACCGAAGGTCTGACGGGGTATTAAACCCTCGCCACGAATAAGGATTTGGTAAAAAAAGAGATGACGGTGAGCATTATGAGAGAGAGAGCAATTTCCGTGCCAAGTTTGATGATTTTTCACAAAAAAGTGATTTTTCCGCACTGTTTTTTTGCTGACCGCCAAACAACGCATCAGGCTCCTTTACGGGGCCAATCGGCCCAGACCGGAAAATTATCACTAAAATTATAATACACTACAAATTTTTTGTCCACGCTGGATTTTTCAATTTTGGCGCAATACGTGTGCCGCATTGCCATCAATCCGGCGTCCATGCCGCGCATCCAGGCTCTCCGGTAGCGGGAGGGGCAAGGTCCCGGCCTGCCACTGTCAACAAGTTAGGAAAGAGGGGTCCACGAATGAACGCTCATTTTCGCGAATGAGGAAACAATATTCGCGTTCATTCGCGGACTTTTTTTCTTCGCCGAACTCACATTAAGAAGTCTGGATCCTTAACTTGTTGACAGTGGAATACAGCGGGGTCGTCCCCCCGAACTCACCGGTCAATGACCGGAGGTCATTGACCGCAGACAACCCGGAACCCCAGATAGCTGAACCTGCTGTTGGGGATGAAGTTGCCCCGGTAGGCAACCGCGCAGTCGGACGCATTGTAGTACCAACTGCCGCCCCGGATAACCCGGGACGCGCCCGGAGCGGCTCCCGATGGATCAGCGATCTCTTCCAGGCTGGATATACCGCCGTACCAGTCCCAACACCATTCATACACGTTCCCGCTCATGTCATGCAGCCCCGCCCCGTTTACCGACCTGCTCCCCACCGGATGCGCCCCGTAATCGGCGTGTCCGCTTCCCACACCACTGCCCGCATTGACGATATACCAGGCGTATGTCTCCAGGGCGCTTGGATCATTGGTCCCCGCCCACTTATCCGTAAATGGCGCCGTCAGTGAAGGCGTCCCCCCACGGGCCGCGTACTCCCACTCCGCCTCCGTCGGTAAACGGTACCCATTGGCGTCGGCCTTCACCGCCGCACTGTCCGCCGTCGTGCTGGTTCCGACGTTATTTGTCGAAACCCGCAGTACCGTCGTGTAGCCGGCATCGGTGTAATACACCGCCGTTCTCCCGTTCATCTCGCTGTACGCATTGCACCATACTATGGCGTCCCGCCAGTTTATCGTCGTTACCGGCCGCCGCTTCTTTTGATCCGCCGTCCAGCCTTCACCGCCCGTCCCGGTCGTGCCATGCCCCTCCAGGCCGTTACTGACAAACGTGTACCCGTTGACTGCGGCCCAATCACAGACTTCCTCCCATAACTCGTAGGTGGTCTCATATTTCGCTATCCGAAAGGGACTGAGCGTTACCGTCCGGCCCGCGATAAATACGCCCTTTAAATAATCCGAGCTGGCATCGTAATAATACGCGCTGTCCCCGGTGATGGTTCCCCCGCCCAGGGATACCATGACCCGGTATTCCGCCGGGGTGGTGAACATAACCGTATCCCATTTAGCGTAAAGGGTGATGTCCGCCGTTACCGTGTGTATGTTGAAGTCCCACTGATTGATCCGCTCCGGTTCTTTGAACCAGCCGGTAAGGACGTAGGGTGGGTTCGTGGGGCCCGGAACAGGCTCCGCCGCTTTGCCGCCGCGGGTTAC
>JAISBS010000013.1 GCA_031266075.1 Treponema sp. | reverse complement strand
TGTCCAGCCGGTGGAGCGGCCCGGGCCTGAAAGACAGGGAGGGACTCAAGCGGCCCGTCAGATAGGCCCTGACCGCCTCGTCCAGACTCCCCGCCCCGTGAACCGCCAGTCCCGCGGGTTTGTTGATAAAGAGAAGGTCTGTCTCTTCCCGGAGGATCTTGAGGGGTAAGGGAGAAGTGGGAAGGGGGGGCCCCTTTCCGGACATTTTTTTACGGCGGATATTTTTATTTTGGCCCCCCCTGCGCTCCAGCCTTGCCCCATAAGGCTCTGTAAAGACTTGCGGAGGGCCTTCGGCCCGGAGCAAGTCTTCCGCTACCCCCCAGGCGCCAGGTGAAACCGGGAGCGGCGGGGCAGCGCTGCCGGGGACGGTGATGACGGCTCCCGCGGGTATCCGGGTCTCCGCTTCCGCGGGTTTTCCGTCCACCAGAATTTGTCCCTTCCGCAGCAGCCGGTGAATTCCCGACAGGGGCATATCCGGCAGGGCTCGCCGTAAAATCCGGTCCAGCCGCCGCCCCTCGTCATCGGCCCCGGCAGTAAGCGTCATGTTTCACCCTATACCCTCCGGCCAGGGTCATTCAAGCGCCGCGTCCGCTTGAGCCTAAATCCGCCGTAAATACCACTTCATAAGCTTTCACCGGCTTCTCGTATCCTTTGACCTGGATTTCCCGCTCCTGAGAAAAAGTGAATGTGTCTTTTACCCTTTCTTTAACCGCCGCGGTAACGAGAATGCCACCGGGAGGGGCGCTGGATTCCATGCGCTGGCCCAGGTTTACATCAGATCCGATGACGGTGTACTCGATCCGGGTTTTCGTCCCCAGATTGCCCACGATAACCCATCCGGTATTAATACCCATGCGTACTTTAAGGCCGATAGCCGCCTTACGCGCCCAACTCGCGGCAAGTTCCCGGATTTTTTTCTGCATGGCGATAGCCGCGTTCACCGCCCGTCCGGTATGATCCGGCATATTAAAAGGATCGCCGAAAAAGGCAAGAATGCCGTCGCCCATGAATTTGTCCACCGTACCGCCGTATTCAAAGATGATCCCCGCCATAGTTTCCAGATAATCACTTAAAAAGGCGTGGACAAGCTCAGGCGCCTTGTCGCTTGACCATTTGGTAAAACCCGCAATATCCGAAAAAAGGATGGTGAGTTCTTTGTAAGCCGGTATAAGTTCTGTCCTGCCCTCGGTGGTGATACGTTCCGCCAGGGACCGGGGAAAGTACCGGGAAAGGGCGTGCCGCAACAAAAGCTGTTCACGGTAGCGGCGGAAAAGGCGGTAGGCAAAATTGGAAAACCAGAAAAGAAAAAGAAAACCCGCGCAGGCGGCGTACCAGGGGCTGATACGCAGGAAAAACCATGCCGGGACTGTCCAGGCCGTAAAGGCAAGGAAGAGCGCCAGACAGGCAAAACTATAAGGGCGGTCTTTTTTTATCCGCATCAACAAAAAGGTAATGACTATAAGGAAAACAAGCGCCGCCGCCCTGGCGTAAAAGGGCCATTCCCGGTAAAAATATTCTTCGATAATGCCCGATAGTACCGCCGTATGTATGCCGGAAAGAGGATAGATCGTTTCAGCCGGAGTAATGCCAAAATCCCGTTTGCTCGTAGTAGTATCGGCAGCCATAATCATGGCGTTTGAAAGTTCCGAAAAAAGGCTCGAGTATAGTTCGCTGTTTTCCGCCGCCTTTGCGATGAGATCAAAGGAAACGCGGTACTTGTTGTCCGCCCAAAACGTGGTAAAGGGAATCAATACCGAACAACTTTCGTCAACCGGAATACGGACAGGCTCTTCTCCCGGAAGCGGAAGCACCAGGGCGCGTCCGGGATAGAATTCGATTTCCGCCGGATTTATACCCATTTCCCAAACCGCCACTGCCAGCGATATGGCCGGAACAAGGCCGTCTCCCCACCGGTAAAAAAGCGGCGTCCTCCGGTATACGCCGTCATGGTCGGGAATTACGCCGATATGGGCCAGAGCCGTCGCGGCGGAGGAAATCTCATACTCCGAAAGGATAAAGGTCTTGGCCCGGGGGATGGTGTTTTCCCCCATTTCTTTTATATGCCACACATTGGAGTCAAGCAGGGCCTTTTCTTCGGGACTGAGGCTGTCATAGGCGAAATTCGCGTAGTCTTCTTCTACAGGGGCCGCCGCCATGATACACAGGCCCGCCTGCCGGGCGGCCTCGGCGAACTCCCTGTCCATAAGCGCGGGAGAACGGAAGATAAAGTCAAATGTTATCCGGGCGTTACAGGAGGCCAGAACCGAAAGGAAGTCGGCAAAAGCTTTACGTGTTTCAAGGCCGCCGCCCAGATTGAACTCGGAACTGTCATTTAAGTCCGCATGGATGATCTGGGCGTTTAAGGCCAGTGGAAAATGGCGCACCCGCAAAGTTAGCAAGGCATCGTAAAGGGAAAGGTCAAGCTTCCTGAATACCCCGCCCGCAAGCAGGAGAAAGCCCATGACCAGGGCGCAGGCCCAGACGGCATAGGGAGCGGCAGGGCTGCCGCCCGGTTTAGAGGCGTTTTTTTTAGTGGCTGATGTTGAGGGTTTTAACATAAATACCGGCGCCGGAAAACATCATTCCCTCAACGGCGCTGTCAACCGTGCGGAAAGCGCCCCCCAGGTAAACAGGCTGTTCAGGTTTCTCGTCCAGCCGGGAAAGCTCCCGCCGCAAGGCAAAAATCTCGTTTAATACCGCCCGTCCGGCCCTGATGGAACCGGGTTTTTTGGTATAGGCGTTAATAGCCCGTTCCAGCTTCCGCTGCCGGACCATCGTCATCACGAAAAAAAAGGTTTCCGTTCCCCCGGGATTTGTAAGCTGAACCGGACCCGCCTGGAGTTCTTCACCGGTTTTGAGGGGGCCCGCGTGGATGATGACTACCTCGTTGTCGGAAGTCTGGGCGGCAAGGTAAAAATAACAGCCGGCCTCGCTTTTTATATAAAAATTAAGAATGTCTCCTGTTTCCATAGGCATTGGCTTTTCAACGGAGACGGAAACACCGCCCTTTTGGTTGAGCAGGGCCATAAACCAATTAAAGTCCCCGCCGCTTTGGGCATGGAGCGGCAGGGCCGGAATAAGGGATACACAAAATAAAACAAGCTTGTTCATACTGACTCCTGTATTAATAGAGGCTGTTCCAAAACTTCAGTTTTTGGAACAGCAACCTTAGATTTACAGAGAAAAGCGGACATTTGACCGCTTTTCCAAGAGGTTGTTTCAAAACCAACCGGGTTTTGGAACAACCTCACTATATAAATAAAAAATCCCTCACCGGTCTTTGATTACCGTATTGTACCTTGTCTGCCGGTAAGGACGGGTGTCTTCAACGGGGTAGTTATTAACCGACAGCCCCGCGTTGCTGATCCGCCGCGCCGGCGCGGGGTGTGTTTTGTTAAATCCGCCGGGATGGCCGGGCTGGTTTTTTTCCAGGGCGCGAAGCATGGTGATAAGGCTTGAAGGGTCGTAACCCGCCGAAGCCAAAAGGCTCATCGCCCTGTTATCAGCGTCGAATTCCTGGGATTGGGAATAGCCGTTATTTACCATGGTGGTTACGATTTCCCCGACGGATTCATCAAAAATATCCGTCAGTTCTCCCAGGGAGGTTCCGCTGGTAAGGACATCGGCGGCGGAACCGCCGGTTACAAGCAGCGCCTGGGTAATCCGGCTGGTACGTATGGCTTTGATGCTGTGCTGAAGCTGGATATGGGAAATTTCGTGGGCGATAACCGCGGCCAAAGCGTCCTCGGAATCGGTACAGTCTATCAGCCCCCGGGTAATAAAAATATGCCCCCCGGAGGTCGCGAAGGCGTTGATTTCCGTGCTGTCCAGGATCATGACATGATAGCCGTTGTAGATCTCCGGTCTGGGGGAGTTGATGACGATGCTGTTGCAAATCCGGTTAAGGTATGTGGTAAGCCCGGGGGCGGCGGTATAAATTTTATAGGAGGCAAGAATATTCGCCCCCACCGCCCGGCCTATATAATATTCCTGTTCCGGAGTTATGTCCTCCGCGGCCTTGCCTATGGCGTCGCTGGATTTGCTGATGGCGTCGGCGGTTTCCTGATCGATAACCCCTAACCCGCCGGCAATTTGGGCGCCCGCGCTGGCGACGGCGGACATGGTTTGACAGGCTCCCAGTAAACCCAAAAAAGGGAGCAGGGCGCCAAAGAATATAAATCCGGTTCTTTTAATTTTGCTGTTCATGCTTACTTATTCTCCCAGCGACAAATGCCCGTCTTTCAGGAATTGGTACAGATCCTGTTCGGATACGATAATAGCCTCGGTTTTGTCCACATCGGCATAATTGAGGTTTCCATCCGCTTTGTAGGCGTTTTCAACCTCTTCGCTGAAACCTTTTCCCGCCAGGGCTACTTCTTGATTGGTAGCGGTACTTGAACTGCCGGGGACAACCCGTTTGGCGGTCAGATTGGATGAAGCCGTCCAGCCGCTTAACGATGATCTGGCGGCGGATCGCACCTCCGCCCATTTCCCTTTTATCTGGATAACCGTTACCCGGTCGCCGTAGGCAAGGGTACCCTGGGTTCTCGCAAAGAATCCTGTGGATGATTTCAGGGCTATAGTTTTTGCCGCCGCATACACGGTTCCGCCCCGTATCATCTGGGCTCCCGCGCTGCCCCCCGTCCATAAAATAAATATGAAGAAAACAGCGTACTGTTTCATAAACCGTTTCATAAAACCTCCCGGCCCCTCTTTTACAAAGGCCTATTTTTGGGTAAGATTGTTTATCGCGTCCCAATTCTTATCGGGCGGAGTTTTGAGATACATTTCACAACGTTCCAGGTAGAGTTTGGCCGTCAAATCCCGGTCATTCTGTGAACACAGATTTTTAAATATCACGCCGGCTTCCGCGAAGTCCTGTTTTTCATAAGATTGTACCGCCTGTTCCCACAGTCCGGTCATATCAAGCAGGGGCCGGGAGGCCGATTCACGGAGATCTAAAAGTTCATAAAGCCTCAAGGGGGTATCAATGCCCACCACCCGTACCCGGTCCAGACTCCGCAGGATATAGGCGTCCCCGATTTTATCCCGAGTATACTCGCTTATCAGTATGCCCCCGGTATTGTACTGTTTGTTTACCCCCTCAAGCCGGGCGGCGAGGTTCACGTTGTTGCCCATGATCGTGTAGTCCATTTTGTTGGGGGTTCCCATGTTACCCACTACCATGTCGCCGGAGTTGATTCCTATCCGGGTGTAAAGGGGGGCGGGGTCTTGGCTGTCCATGATGACCCCCTTTTTTTTCAACGCCTCTATGACTTTTCCGGTGATAAGGCCGTTGCGGACGGCTTCCCGGTTTAATTCGGCTTCGGCTTTTTTCATCAGTACGGCGGAACGGCAGGCCAGGTCCGCGTGGTTCTCCATGTGTATAGGGGCGCCGAAAAAAGCGATAATCGCGTCCCCTTCATATTTATCAATGGTTCCCTGGTTTTCCAGTACGACGTTACTCATTTTCGTGAGATAAAAATTGAGCAGTTCAACCAGTTTTTCCGGGTCGTCAAGGGCTTCGGAAATGGTCGAGAAACTTCGCACATCGGTAAAGATGGCGCTCATCTCCCGCTTTTCTCCCCCCAGCTTGAGCTGCTCAGGGTTGGCGATAAGCTGTTCAATATAGATGGGACTCAGGTACTGGCTAAACGCGGATTTGATAAACCGTTTCTGGCTGCCTTCGGTGGCGTAGTTGTAGAGGGCGGCAACAAGGAAGGCGGTGAAAATTCCCGCCAGGGGTCCCGCCACGGGAAGCCAGAAGTTTGCGAAATGGTATGCGCCTATGCCAAGACCCAGGATGAGGATGACGATGAGAACAAAACCGCCTGTGGCCGGGAGAATCCGCTTTGAAAAAAAGGCGATCAGCGACGTACACGCCACAGCGGCCAGGATCATAAGCATATTCACCAGCGCGGAGCTTTCCCGGATAAAATCCCCCTGAAGGAGATTGTCCAGCATGGCAAGATGAACCCCGACTCCCGGATATACTGAAGATATAGGGGTGCTGAAAATATCAAAGAGCCCCGGGGCGTTATACCCGAAAAAGACATATTTACCGGAAAAATCCTCCGGGGGAAGCAGGGGAGACGCCCCCCGGCGGTAACTTTCAGCGCTTTGAAGGACATCGGCGGCGCTGTAGGGAATATACCGGTTCAGATCCCCCCGGAACCGGAGCAGTGCCCTGCCGTTTTTATCCACCGGAATAGTGTAATCTTCCCATTCAATACGTTGTTTTTTCGCGTTATAGCTTATCCGGGAACTTTTTCCGGCGGCCAGTAAGGACGCGGCGGAGAGGGCCGGTACCGCGCGGCCGTCAAAAAAAACAAAGGGACTGACCCGGCGGAATACGCTGTCCGAATCGCTCCGGCCTGTGATATTGCCGGCCGCCCCCGCGGAAAAAAGAAGCCCTTCTATGGGAAGCTGGACGCCGATCTGTTGATCCGGATCTTCCCGGGCCGGATCGTAGTAAGGCAGGAGGGGGTCAAATGCGCGGGGTTCAAACAGGGGGGCTGGTATATTTTCGGGCCAGGCCAGGGTTTTCCCCGATTGGGAGCTGAAAAAAACGGTCTGCACGACCCTGCCGAAATTTTTGGACGCTTCGATAAAAGCCTGGTCATCCTCATCGCCATAAACCGACGGTTCCGAAAAAATTACGTCGAAGACAACGGATGCCGCCTTCCCGGTGTTCATATAATCAACCAGTTCCGCGTAGGCGCTTCGCGGCCAGGGCCAGGACCATCCCCGTTCCGCGTGCCCCCAGTCAATACTGTTCTGATCGAGGAGGATCACCATAATGTCGTCGGAGGGACGGGTGTATCCGGCCATGAGCCGGACCCTGAGATCGTAGGTTTTGTATTCCAGATAATCAAAAGCGCCGAAAAGTTGTAACAGCGCGGCAGCCGCGAAAATCAGGAGGATGATAACCGGCACAATAATTTTTTTAGGAAAATTGATCGCTTTCTTCGTCATTTTACAGGGACACTATATGATATACCGGAATATTAATCAAGAACGGTGACTGTGATGATGCAGACGTATTGCCAAAATACCCGTTCCGGCGCTAAAATACCACCTATGAGGGAACTGTCGGTTTTCGTACATTCTTCTGTAAAAAATTCCGCTGTATTTGCTCCCGCACTTGGCATGGTTCTTGCTCTCTCTCTCTCTCTCTCTCTCTCTCTCTCTCTCTCTCTCTCTCTCTCTCTCTCTCATAATACTCACCGCCATCTTTTAAGCAGGCTGTTTGCCGCAGGCAAACCGCAACGCAAAAGCCATAGGCTTTTGCCCACTCACCTCACATTAATTCTTATTTTTTCTCCCGGTATTTGGAACAGCCTCACATATCTTTTTTTTAGCGGCGGCATGACGGAACGGCGCCGCCAAGGAGGACTCGTATGAAGAAAGGTAAAACAATTACCCTGGTCATTGTCCTGTTCGCCCTGTTGTTTGCCGCCTGTGAAAACCCCGCCGGCGGCGAAAACTCCGGGGACGGTGGAAACCCTGCTGTCAGCGGCGTCACCGTAAGCCCTGCCGCCGCTACGGTTGCCAAAGGCGGAACCCAAACCTTTACCGCCGTGGTTGCCGGAACCAACAGCCCCGCACAGACCGTCACCTGGAGCGTTGAAGGGGCGGCCGGTTCGGGAACCACGATTGACACGGACGGCGTGTTGACGGTGGCCCTTGGGGAAACCTCGGGAACAAGCCTCACTGTCCGGGCCACGTCCACCGCGGATACCGGCAAGTCCGGTACGGCCATAGTTACCGTTAGTAATGAGACGGCCACCGTAGACAGCGTTGCCGTAAGCCCCGCCGCAGTCACGGTTGCCAAAGGCGGAACCCACACCTTTACCGCCGAAGTTACCGGAACCAACAGCCCCACCCAAACCGTCACCTGGAACGTTGAAGGGGCGGCTGATGCGGGAACCGCGATTACCGCGGGCGGCGTGTTGACGGTGGCCGCCGGGGAAACCGTGGGAACAACCCTCACCGTCCGGGCCGCGTCTACCCTGGATGACACCAAATCCGGTACGGCAACGGTTACCGTCAGTTCCGGCGGCGGTGGGTTCGATCCGCCGCCGGGCCTTACTGTGTATATGGCGGGCTACACCACCGGTGATGACGGTAAGGCGCCCTGTTATTGGGTGAACGGCAACCGGACATTCCTTCCCATTCCCGATACATATGGTCCCGATACATATGGCATTGCCGCCGGTATTACCGTATCCGGTTCCGGGGATGTGTATATCGCGGGCTCCTACGGCGATGATAATGCCAAGCCCTGTTATGTTAGGCCCTGTTACTGGAAAAACGGTATGCGGATTGACCTCCCCATTGAGGCATGGGATGGCGGCGGAGCCTGGGCCATTGCTGTATCCGGTACCGATGTGTATATCGCGGGCGTCTCTTACGAAGACACCGGTTATGACGACAGCGGTA
>JAISBS010000093.1 GCA_031266075.1 Treponema sp. | reverse complement strand
AGCAACAAGCCCCCGGCAAAGCCGCTACGGGACAGAAGGAAGGGCGCCCGAAAAAGGCAGCGCGGGGTGCTGGTGGAAAAATGGGGCCCCGCCCCCATGTTTTTCCGCCAGCAGGACCCCCGATCAATTTATACGGCGTCTTTCACTATGAACAAAGGCAACGAAGCTTTGCCAGGGGGATTTTGCGCCCCTATTGGACAGGGGAGGAAATTTCAATTAATATGGGGATCATGGGCGGCTGTTTTATCGAACCGGAGCTTCGCACCAGCCAGGTTTTGAAACAATGGCACTCTGAAAACCCCGGCTGGGTTTCCGGAGTGCCCGCAAGCTTATGAAGGGAGAGAAGTGGCGTTTTTCATTAAAAGAATGCTGACCCGGGGGATCAACGCGCTCTCCGGCAGGGCGGCGAAAATTTTTCATCATCCTCATAAGTCAACCGCCCTGCTGGCGGACCGGTTGCTGGCGGACGCGCTCAGAATGGCGGAACTGCCGTCTCCGGCGCCGGGGGAGGAGCCCCGGGCCGCGTTTGTGCTGGAACGGCTGAACCAACTGAATTTGGTCCCCGTGGTGGCGGATTCGGGGAGCGTTCTGGCCCGCCTCCATACGGAAAAGGCGGCGGATGAATCCCCGGTTCTCCTTTTTACCAGCCTTAGTTCCAAGCGCTGGCATTCCATGGAAAGCCTCTCCCGGCTGGATGCGGAAAATGCCGTGGGCGCGGGCCTCTCGGACAGCCTTGGCCCCGCGGCCCTGCTTTCGGCGGCGGAAAATTATGCCCTTGGAGATTTCAGGCCCCCCAGGGATGTGCTGCTCCTGTTTACCACCCGCCCGGCGGAGGCCCCGGAAAACGACTTCAGCCCCATCCTCGGCAGCCCCGCGGATCGCCCTTTCGGGGCCATTGGGGTTCGGGGTCTTTCGCTGGGCCGGATCATCCATTCCATCGGTTCATGGTCGCTGCGGATAACCCTGTCCACCGAGACCGACGAGGCGTCCAACCGGCTGACCACCACGCTGATTGAGATTGCCCGGAGCCTTTTGGGTATCACCTGGGACGGAGAGGGAAAGACCCGGCTGTTTATCCGCCGCATCGAAGCCGGGACGGGTTACGGCCTTACCCCTTCGGAGGGGATTCTGGAAATAGAACTGGAGTCTGTTGAAGGAAGCCTTCTGGAACTGGCGATGAACGCGGTGAAGGCCACGGCGGAAAAAATCGGCGAGGCGTCCCAGATTAAAACGGAAACGGCGCCCCTGTCTTTTATCCCGCCGGGGAACCCGGAAAAAAGCGGCCCGCTGTTTGAAAAATTCCGGGCCCTGGCAAAAGATTTGCGGATCAAGGTCAGCGAAGAAAACGGCGCGGATCCCGCATCCTTCTTTACCGCCGAAGGGATCCCCGCCCTTTCAATGGGCATCGCGCTGGGGAAAGAAGGTTCCAGCGTGGACACGATCCACATTGATTCGGTGGAGACGGGGCGGCGGCTTCTGGAGCGGCTTGTTATCGAGGCGGGAACCTGATGGCGGCGAAAAGAAACAACCAGGACATTCTGGGAAAAACCTGGCACCATTCCCGGTTCGAGGATGTGGACCGTCTGGTTTCCCTGAAAGAACAAAAGGGACTGAAAATTTCGGTGGCCTTTCCCACCCTGAACGAAGAACTGACCATCGGAAAAGAAATCCTCGTGATCCGCACCGAGTTGATGGATCGCTATCCCCTGATTGACGAAATCGCCGTGATCGATTCGTCCTCAAAGGACAAGACCCGTCAGGTGGCGGAACGCTTCGGCGCGCGGGTGATCGCCTCCAAAACGATCCTTCCCAAATACGGCAGTTACCGGGGCAAGGGGGAAAATCTCTGGAAGAGCCTTTACGCGCTGGAAGGAGACATTATTGTCTGGGTGGATGCGGACATTTCCAACATCGCCCCCAAATTTGTGTATAGCCTTATCGGGCCCCTTTTGGAAGATGAAAGCACCGCTTATGTAAAGGCTTTTTACGAGCGGCCCCTGCGGTCATCCAAAGGCATTTCCCCCTCCGGGGGCGGACGGGTTACGGAGATTCTGGTACGGCCCCTCTTTTCCCTCTTTTACCCGGAGCTGGCTCTTCTGGTGCAGCCGCTTTCCGGCGAATACGCGGGCCGCCGGGAACTCCTGGAACAGCTTCCCTTTTCCGTGGGTTACGGCGTGGAACTGGGGCACCTGATCGACATTTTTCACCTGGCCGGCTGCGGGGCCATCGCCCAGGTTGACCTGGATATGCGGATCCACCGGAATCAGACCACCGCGTCCCTGGGAAAAATGGCCTACGGCATTCTCCATACCTTTTTGTCCCGGGCGGAAAAATACGGAACCGCCAATGTCCTCCGGGAACTGGGGGACTGCCATATCGCGCTGGAACAGGAAGACGCGGTACATTCGGTAAAGAAAACGGAAATCCCCACGGTGGAACGGCCCCCGATGATCGAGATCGCCGAATACCGTGAAAAATTCAAGCGGGCGCCGCCGCCGGTGGACTGAAAAAATCGTACGCCGGAAGGTGGGTTATACGAAATGCCGCCCTATGGCGGCAGAGACAACACAACAGGCTGCGGGGTTATAGCGGCGCCGGCTGCTTCGCAGCAGATTCCCCGCGGAGCCGCTCCTCCGGGTGGTCCCGGAAATAGTCCGTCAGAACCCCGGCCATGCCGGAAAGTTCCGTCTCCCGGCCCAGCAGGGTTTTTACATGGTGGGCCCAGATCAGGTTATCGCAATAATAGGCAAAAAAGCGCCGGGCCCGGCTCGCGTGGAATTCCGGCGGCTGATGGAGCGCCAGGAGTTCGACGAACCGGAGGGCCGTCTCTTCCAGGTTCACGGGCTCCGGGAAGGCGGCCTCCCCGGCCCCTTCGGCCCTCCCGTCTTCCCCGGCCTGTCCCGCCCCCCGCCGGGCGGCCTCCATGCGCTGGGCCTCCGCGAAAATCCAGGGCTGCCGTACCGCCCCCCGGCCCGCCATAACGGCGTTACAGGCGCCGGAAGCGGCCCGGCGGCACAGATCCCCGGCGGTGGCGGCGTCCCCGTTCCCCGCCACCGGAATCCCCAGTTCCCGCTTCAGGCGGGCCACATGATCCCACCGGGCGCTCCGGCGGAACTTTTCCCGAATCGTCCGGGGGTGCAGGGTGATCAGCTCGACCCCCGCGTCCGCCAGGCGGCGGCAGAAGCGGAGGAGGTAGTCAAAATCATCCGCAAGGCCGGTACGGAGTTTGACACTGAGCCGTTTCTTCACCGCCTTCCGCAGCCCCCCGGCCAGATCCCCGGCCCGGTCTATATCGGTCATCCAGGCCGCCCCCGCGCCGGTCCGGCGGATCGCCGGGGCGGAACAGCCCATGTTAATATCGATCCCCGCGCAGTCCCGGCTGTCCAGCAGGGCGGCGGCCCGGACAAGCTGATCCCGGTCAGCGCCCACCAGTTGGTAGACCAGTTTTTCCGGGCGGGGCAGGGGATCGGTATACCAGCCCTCAAAGGGGCCGCCCGACAGCAGGGCTCCGGCGCTGATCATCTCGGTATAATATTCATCACAGCCGCCGAAACCCTCTATCAGTTCCCGCAAAGCCCGGTGGCTCAATTCCGCCATGGGGGCCAAAAAAAACCCGCAGTCCATGGGTATTATGCTACCGCACTTGACTTGCCTTCTTCTATGCCATAAAGTATTAGGAAGAGGAGCGTACCGCATGATAGCAAAGAGTGATATGCCCAACATCAACGATAAACCCCCCGATGGAACAAAGCCGGAAGGTGGTTCGTACCGGGTTCTGGTAGTTGATGATTCCATGTTTATTGCGAAGCAGCTTGGTCAAATTTTCACTTCCGAAGGCTTTGAAGTTGCGGGAACCGCCGCGGACGGGGCACAGGGGGTCGAAAAATACAAAGAATTGTATCCAAATATCGATTTGGTAACTATGGATATCACCATGCCCGTCATGGATGGTGTTTCCGCCCTGGAGAAAATACTGGAATTTGATAAAAATGCGGTAGTCATCATGGTAAGCGCCCTGGGAAAAGAGGATGTGGTGAAAAAATCCCTCCTCATGGGCGCGAAAAGCTACATCGTAAAGCCGTTGGACCGGAAAAAAGTGCTGGAACGGGTTGTTTCCGTTTTAAAGCGGTAATTTATCGCTGATTTTAGGACAAAATGAAAGCTCAAACCATTGCGGAAGGCGTTTATTGCCTCCACGCCGATATACAAACCACCGATTTATTTGAAGGAATCTGGCCTATCCCTGACGGGGTATCCCTTAACGCCTATGTCGTACGGGGTGAAAAAACCGCCCTCATCGATCTGGTCCGGGACTGGACCGGCGCCCCCCAACAGCTTGCGGACTGTCTTGCTTCCATTGGTCTGGACTTTTCCCGGATCGACTACCTCATCCTCAACCATCTGGAACCGGATCATACAGGCTGGCTCCGGGAATTCCGGAAACAAAATCCGGGGGCGGAAATTCTGGCCACCGCCAAAGGGATAAATCTGGTCAAAACCTTCTACAAGGTTGAAACGGGCCTGCGGGCGGTAAAAGACGGAGACACCCTGGATCTGGGGGGCGGCAAAGTTCTGGGCTTTTTTGAAACCCCCAATATCCACTGGCCCGAAACCATGATCACCTGGGAACCGGTTTCGGGAACCCTCTTTACCTGCGACGCCTTTGGTTCCTTCGGGACCCTGGGAGACCGGGTGTTTGACGATGAATTTACCGAAACGGAACACGTTTTTTTTGAGGACGAGGGGCTCCGGTACTTTGCCAATATTCTCTCGTCCTTTGCCGTGTTTGTGGAAAAGGCGGTGCGGAAAACCGCGGGCCTGGACATTAAAATCGTGGCCCCCAGCCACGGCCCGGTCTGGCGGGAGAACCCGCAAAAAATAATAGACCGTTATCTGAAATACGCTTCCTGGGCCGGGGGCCCGGCGGAAAAGAAAATCGCCGTTATCTGGGGTTCCATGTACGGCCAGACCAAAGAAGGGGTGGACGCGGTGATCCGGGGGATAGAAAAAGAAGGGATCCCCTACGTAGTGCGCCGGGTTCCCGACGAAAACGTGTCCTGGGTGCTGACCGACGCCTACCGGTGTTCCGGCATCGTGCTGGCCATGCCTACCTACGAATACGCTATGTTTCCCCCCATGTCTTATGTGCTGGATATTTTCCGGCGTAAACACATTTACGGGAAAAAAGTGCTGCGGATCGGCTCCTGGGGCTGGGCCGGGGGCGCGAAAAAAGATTACGAGGCGGCCATTGAAGCCCTCAAATGGACCAGCATCGAGTCCTATGAATGGCCCGGCTCCCCCACGGAGGAAGACCTGAAGATGTTGGAGGCAAAAGGCGCCGAACTGGCCAGGGCGCTCAAGGCGGAATAGGGATGCGGGGCCTTTCCCCCCTTTTCCCCCTGTTTCTCCTGATCCTGATTCCGGCCCCCGGCGGGCCCGTCCGGGCGGACGATGCCGAGGCACTGGCGGCCTTTTCCGACCCCTCCCGCATCTGGGGCCGGGGCGTGGAAAGCCACATCGAAGAAGCCTACCGGCTCTGCTTTAAAACCAAAATAATCGGCGGCAAGGTGATGAATTTACGGATGCCCTTTGCCCAAAACAACGAGCGGGACACGCTGACCGGCGAGGGCTGGGAATTCCTGGGAAGCGGCAAGGGCAGCCCGGACTTTCTGTGGCCCCGCATCGAAGCAATTCTCCGGTCCGGCGACTTTGACCAATATACGGAAACGCTCTCCGATGGCCGGGAAAAAGTGATGATCTTTGACATTCCCGGCCAGAAATGGTCCAGTTCCCGGGATCTTTTTGACATTGCCCGGATGAAGGCCGGGGCTTACCGGGGACTGCCCCACCGCCCCTATGTGCTGGTTTCCGGCCAGGGGATCGAAGAAACCGATGTGTATAACTACCTGTACTGCGTGGTCCTGGCGGGGATGGACTGCTCCGCCTTTGTCTGGCATATTCTCTCGTATATCGCCAAACAGGGCGGGCTGGATCTGGGCCGGACTTTAAGCGGGAGCCTGGGTGTCCGGCGGGGGGACGACCCTTCCCGGTATGCGGGAACCGCGTTTTTTAACTCCAACAATCCCCAGATTCTTGCGGTGAACGATGAAATCCGTAACCTCAAGCCTGCGGATATTCTGCTCTTCCGAAGCTCCGACGGCGCCATGGCCCATTCGGCGATCATACAGTCGGTGAATTTTTCCACGGGGACAATCCGGTATCTGCAATGCACCGATGAAGCGCCCCTTTCCGAACGGGGGGTTCACGAATCCTTTATTTACTTTGATCCCCGCCGTCCCCGGCTCTCCCTCAAGGACCCTTCCCTCCGGTGGACCCAGAAACGCTACGCGCCCTTTCCGGGGGAAAAAGACTCCCCCTTTTCCGGTGACGGCGAGCGTTACCGGGCCTTTGCGGAACTGGGCGGGGGCCGGGTGGTCCGGCTCCAGGTCTTGACCGGGGTAATTGAACGGCTGAACCGGCCCTAAGCCCAGGGGCGCGCGGGACAAACGGCAGACAAAGGCCAGGCGGCTCAGGAACCTACCGGCAGTTCGTAGAAAAATTCTTTTTCTCCCCGGACGTTCAGGGCGCTGAGTTTCCGGGCCGGCACTTCCAGCCGTTCATTGACTTGCCCGGTGATCAGCACCCGGGCCTTGAACCGGGACGCCAGGCTCGACAGCACCCGGGCCCGGACTACCGGACGGCCGTATGCGGCATAACCCGAAAGGACGGACCAGGTAAAGGCGCAGTCCCCGGTATCAAGGCCGAAACGCCAGGATTTAAGGGCCGGATTTTCCGCGATAAGGTCGGCCACAAAACCGGCGGCCCGGGCGGCGGGATTGTGGGGACTGCGGAGCAGCGGATCGTCCTTGTAGGGGCTTTCGCTTTTTGTCTGTTCCAGACTGAGCCGTTCCAGGGGGGAACCAAAGGCGGCCAGAACCATGTCCCCCTCAATGCCGGTGATCACCGCCCCGGCCCGTTTAAAGAGTTCCGCGGCGGCGCTCCTGAATTTCCGGGCCGCCTGGGCCCCGGCCAGAGAGCCGCCCTTGTCTTCCAGCGCCGGAATTTCCCCGTTTCGCACCGCCACCACGGCGGCCCTGACCCGGATCACCTCCGCAGGCTGGGGGCGGCCCGCCTGGATCAGCTGTTTCAGGCAGCTTCTGCTCACATAGGGCCCATAGGCCAGGCGGAAGCGCCGGGAGCCCCGGCGGGTGATGATGAAGGAACAGAAAAAGATCGTCAGTACCCCGGTAAAGGCGGCGCTTGCCGGAATAAACGGATCGATCCAGTAGCCGGAAATGATAAAGCTCCAGGAAAACACTGCGCCGGTCAACAGGGCAAGGCCGGTTCCGGCAAGCAGGGCCCGGAAAGGGCTCAGGGAAAATACCGCGCCGATCACCAGGAGGGCTGCCAGGATGGACCAGAACAGGATGTACCGGGTAAAGCCGGGCTTGATCGCCCGGCCAGTCAGCAGCGCGTTGGCCAACGACGCGGAACTACGGGTTTCTTCCGGGGGGCCTATGATGCAGAAGGAGCCCGGCAGGGCGGTTTCCAGGGCCCCCCGTAGTTCCTGTAGTTTCCGGTGCTGTTCCCGGATCTCCGCAAAGGAGCGGATCAATTCGTCCCGCAGGGTCTGGAGCCGCCTGATCCCCGTTTCCCCCAGCCGCTCGGTGGCGATAAGTCTTTCGTAACCCCGCACCAGGGCGCTTTCCGCGGGACCGTTAAGAAACTCGTCCAGGCCGGCAAGATATTCCGCTTCGGCCTTTACCCAGGCGGCCCGGGTTTCCGGCCCCGGCTGGGCCAGAAAATCTTCCCGGAGGGACAGGCAGTGTTCATAACGGTATACGGGAGAAAGCTCAGGACGGGTATTCGAATAGACGCCCCTGGGCTCCGCCCCCCTCAACAGGGCCGCCAGGGCGCGGCGGGTTTTTTCGTATTCCCGGAACAGATCCAGGGAAATCCGCCTGACCGTGTCCGCCGGGAGGCTTTTATCAAAAAGAAGCCGCCCTGCCGGATCCAGCGGAATTTTCTTGTCCATAATAACCGGCCCGGTTTCGTCGTATTCCATATTCAGGCTGACGCCGGGCATCAGCGCCGGATCCATGCGGCGGACTTTACCGTCTCCGTCAGTCAGGGACGGGAAGCCGGCGAAGGGCCGGGCATCTTCCAGCCGCTGGACTTTGCCGTAGGCGGCGGCGGCCTGTTCCAGCAGCCGGGTTCCCGCCTCGTCCCGGCGGAGCAGCGCGGAACTGAGCCGCTCCTTGCCCCGTTCCGCCAGTTCCACCAGGCTTTCCACATAGCGGCCTGATTCTTCGGGCGGGATGGAGCCCATCCGAATCGCATCGAAGAGGTTCCGGATATTTCTGCCCAGAAGCGTGAATTCATCGTCGAAACGGCGGCGCATATCCGCTTCGCTTTCCTCCCGCCCGGAGGCAAGACCCAGAACCGGCGCTTGAATCAACAGTCCCCCGGCGTCCAGTTCCGCCATGGTCAGGATCAGGGACAGGGCGTCCCCCGGCTCGATAAGGGGTTCGGCGTCGATCAGGAGAATTTCCCGGGCCGCCGGGGGAGTGGAGCGGCATTTCAGCAGAAAATCATACCAGGGCCCCAGCCGGGGGCCGGCAAGAAAAAAATTCAACAGCGCCGCCGTGCCCGCCGCGACGCATAAAGCCCCCAGGCCGATCAACAGAGACTTTCCCCGGGAAATATAAGCCGCCATATCTCTTAGATCGGCGAATTTGCCCCCATATTTTATAGGGAACCGCTGAAAACTTCAGGTTTCAGCGGTTCCCTATCGTGTTTGTCCGCAAAGCGCGAAGCCCCGGTTCGATTCGTAGCGAAGGGTGCATGTCCAAGAGCCCGCTTGCGCGGGGGAGCTTTAGGGCGTTATAAAGGGTATGTACCCTGAGTCTAATACCTTATGAGAACAACATACCGTGTGGCTCTGCCGCGCGGTATGTTGATTTGTTGCAAGCTCTGCTTTATTATAGCACACCTTATCCCCTTTCTGTACGTATATGTCAATTACAGCCACCTATGAAAAATCATAGGGCGAGGTTCCAGGGAAGCAACTGGCTCCAATCATCGCAAGGTTTCATTGCGGCGGCCTTTTGAAATATGTTTGTCAGATACTTGGCGGGGTTCCAGTTGTTTGCCTTCGCTGTTTCTATCAGCGTATATAATTCACATGAGCTTTGAGCCCCGGCGGGGGAACCGGACATCACCCAGTTCTTCCGCCCCATCACAAACGGCCTAATTCCCCGTTCACAGGCGTTGTTGTC
>JAISBS010000079.1 GCA_031266075.1 Treponema sp. | reverse complement strand
TTGAACAACTTCCGCTTAAAAGCAGCAAAAATGCGGAGCATTGAAACCCGCAGGGTTTCTTGCGAGACTTGTGTCGGACTTTAGTCCGCGATAACCAACCGGGTTATTGAACAAGTCCACTGAAGGGAACCGCCGGAAATTCCGGTTGAGTTCCCGGCGGTTTAGGAGCGGGGCCCGCCCTGGTTCTTCTCCCGCATTTTTTTGAACGCCTCGGCGAAGGGGTTATACATGGCGCCGTCATCGTCAACGTTGTTGACGCCGCCGGAATTCCGGCGCTGCCCGCCGCCGTTAAAATCCGGCGCGGGGGAAACGCCGGGCCGCGGGGGCCGGGACCCGCCGGCAGGGGGCCGCCCGGATTTTGCCGTTACCACCAGCCGCCGTTTTTCCGTTCCGCCGGTTTCGCCAGCCGCCGCCCCAGGGCTGCCCGCCGCGGACTTTTCGCCGGCCTCCCGCCGCCGGGCTTCGCTTTTCCGGGTCAGGCTGATCCGCCGCCGGTCCCGGTCCAGGCTGATGATGCGGAATTCCAGCACGTCCCCCACCTTCACCGCGTCCAGAGGGTCTTTGACAAAATGGTCGCTCATTTCGGAAATGTGGAGCAGCGCGGTCTCCTTGATCCCCAGGTCAACGAAGGCGCCAAAGTCCACCACGTTTTTGATCTTTCCGGTGATTTTCATCCCCTCGTGAAGATCCTCAAAACTTACCACCCCTTTCTGCATGATGGGTTTGGGGTAACTGTCCCGGGGATCCCGGTTGGGCTTTTTTAATTCCTCCACAATGTCGGTGATCGTGGCGTTCCCCAGGCTGTGTTTTTCTTTCAGCGCCGCCAGGGCCGCGGACGAAAGGTTTCCGGTGGCGGTGATGGTTTCCCGGATTTCCCTGGCCACCCCGTAGTTCTCCGGGTGAACCCAGGTATTGTCCAGGGGGTCGGCGCTTTCGGGAATTTTGAGAAACCCGGCGCACTGTTCGTAGCTTTTGGGCCCCATGCCGGGAACGGCGGTCAGTTCCTCCCGGCTGGCGATCCGCCCCTTTTCTTCCCGGTACTTGACGATCTTTTTCGCCAGGGAGCTGTTGATCCCCGACACGTATTTAAGGAGGGACGCACTGGCGGTGTTGAGGTTGACCCCCACGTTGTTCACCACCGAAGAAACTACCTCGTCCAAAGTGTCGGACAGTTTTTTCTGGTTCACGTCGTGCTGGTAAAGGCCCACGCCGATGGACCGGGGATCGATCTTCACCAGTTCCGCCAGCGGATCCTGAAGGCGGCGACCGATGGAAATGGCCCCCCGGATCGTCAGGTCGAGATCGGGGAATTCCTCACGGGCAATATCGCTGGCCGAATACACCGATGCGCCGTCTTCGTCAACCACGGTAAAGAGGACTTCCAGATTATGTTCGGCGATGAGGGACGTGATAATCTCCTGAACTTCCTTGCTGCCGGTGCCGTTTCCCACGGCGACAAGCTGGACATCGTACTTTTTGATTCCCTCCAAAATGAGCCGTTTGGCTTCCTCTACCTTGTGGTTGTAGATCACAAAGTTCCCCAGGTACTTGCCCGTGTCGTCCAGGAACGCGCATTTGGTTCCGGTCCGGATTCCCGGATCGATCCCCAGCACCCTGGTTCCCTTGATGGGCTGCTGCATGAGCAGGTTTTTCAAATTCTGGCTAAAGACCGAAATACCGTGATCATCGGCGGTATCGCTTTGATCCCCCCGGATCTCCCGAATCACCGCGGGGGAGAGGAGCCGTTTAAGGCCGTCCTCAATGGCGGTCTTGTGATAATCATTATGGAGGACGTATTTTTTTTGCAGCAATTCCGCCGCGGTGTTTTCATCCACATCGATGGTAATGTCCAGCGCCCCTTCCCGCTCGGCCCGGTTAATGGCAAGAATCCGGTGGGGCTTGATCCGGGAAAGGGCCTCCGTGTAGTCCCAGTACATCTGATAGGTGGAGGTTTTTTTCGCCTCTTCGTCCCCCAGGCCCCTGGTGATGATCCGCCCGTCGGAAAGGTAAAAGGATTTTATGGCCGCCCGGTTTTCGCTTTCCTGCGACACCGCCTCGGCGATAATGTCCATGGCCCCCTGGAGGGCCTCGTCCACCGAAGCCACCGTCAGCTCCGGCTGCGGTCCGTCATGGACGGCGGGTGTTTCCGGTCCCGGACTTTGCGCCGCAAGTTCCGGCGCGGATGCCGGTATATGCACAAACTCCGCCGCCTTTTCCCGCAGGGGTTCCGCCTCCAGTTCCCGCATAGCCTCCGCCAAAGGTTCCAGGCCCTTTTCCACGGCGATCATGCCCCTGGTTTTTTTCTTTTTTTTGTAGGGCGCGTAAATGTCTTCCAGTTCCGCCAGCGTAACGGCCTTTTTAATATTTTCATACAGGGTTTCGGTCAGTTTCCCCTGATCAAAAATGCCCCGGATAATTTCCAGCCGCCGGGTTTCGAGATTTTTCCCCGCGGCAAATTTATGCTCCGTGTCCCGGACCTGCACCTCGTCCAGGCTCCCGGTTTTTTCCTTCCGGTACCGGGCGATAAAGGGAACGGTGCTTCCCTCTGCCAAAAGGCTGACCACCGCCTGAACCTGGGCGGCGGAAACGGCCAGTTCTTCCGCAATGCCTTTGATAATGGCCGCCTCGTCAATGGCAAGGCCGTCAATAAATTCCTGATTCAATTCCATAAAATATTCCTGTTAAATCCAGAGTTGCCGTTCCAAAAACCGAAATTCCGGAACAGCCTTAAATAAAATGCCGGACGCTTTTTTCTTCAATAAATCCGCTGGTTTTGGCGATGGCGTAGGAAGCAAAGGAACTGATCATCACATCGATAAAGGTTCCCAGCGCCACCAGGTAAAAGGCCAGGGGTTTGAGGATCAGGTAGCCCGCTTCAAGACTGCGGCCATGCCATTGAAAAAGAACCGCCAGGGCGATATAGGCTCCGCTGCCGGGATGACGGGCCAAAAGAAAAGAAATGACAAAAGCCCGAAGGCCGATGGAACAAACGTCCAGCGCCGAAACGTCCAGCTTTGAATAAAACTTGATGATCACGATAAACGCAACGGCGGCGGTCATGGCGCTTCCGGCCCGGCAGAAGACGTTAAAGAAGCTGAGGGTTATCGCGTTGGAACGGCGGCGGATGCCGAAATTTTCCTTGGTGTGCCGCAGCAGCACGGGGAGGGAAAAATTAACGTCCCCGGAAAAAAAGGCCGCCACCGCGGGCCCCAGAGAACCGTAGAGAATAACCCAGGGGTTTGTTTTGGGTTTGAGAAAGTAGAGCAGCAGGGGCAGGATGACGAAACCCAGAACCAAGCCGAAGGCCCCCAGGAAGATAATCAGATCCCGGAATATGCCGACCCGAAGCACTTCGTGGAAACGGACGGCCCAGTACGCCGCCAGTGCTATCATAATGAAACCGAGAACTTCGGAAAAAAAAGAAGCGATATGATAAAAAATCCGGGACAGGGAATCAATGAGGGACAGGGCCTGTTTGGTGTAGTTGCGGTCATAGGAAAGGCCCATGGCCAGAAAAAAGGCGAACACACAGAGGGGAAGCAGGTAGGCGCCGTCCCCCGCCAGTACGCTGAACATATTGGAGGGAAAGATGTCGAGAATATTTTCCGCCGTGTTAAGGGATACCGTTTCAAGTTGTTCTTCAATCAGGATGGGGATTCGTTTTGAGGGAAACGGCAGGGTTACCAGGATTCCCAGAACAATCACGAAAAAGGTGATTCCAATAATGACCAGAAAATTCCGCAGGAGGAGGGGCCAAAACTGGCCGTCCTGCCGGAGTTCGTATATGGCGATGGTCAGGGAAAAAACCAGCATGGGAACAACCGCATAACGGCCCAGCCCCAGGGCGAGTTTCTCAAACCAGGCCAGCGCTCCGTTCACTGCCTGGTTATCAATGGGCAGCAACAGGCCCGCCGCAAGCCCCAGGAGGGAGCCGATGATCAACTTTACCCAAACTTTCATGCAAAAATCATACTTTATCGGGGGGCATGATTCAAGGCCGCGCCCGCAATGCCTCTTCCCCCTTCAAAGCCAAAGGCCCCCCGTCCGCAGGGGGGATTTGGCATCAAAGCCGAATGATCCTTCCCCCGGTCAGAACCTCCGCGCCTTCCTCCGTAAGGAGGATGTCGTTTTCCAGACGGCAGCCGCCATACACCGGATCGTAGAGCCCCGGCTCCAGGGTAAAGACCATGCCCGGCGCCAGAACCCAGTCGTTGTCTTCCCGGTTCCTGAGAACCGGGGCTTCGTGGGCCTCAAGGCCGATGCCGTGGCCCAGGCCGTGGGGCATAATCTTCTTTGCCCGGGCGAACAGGGCGTCCACCGCGGCGGCAATATTCCGGGCCAGGGCGCCGGGCTTCGCCAGAGACAGGGCAAGGTCATAGGCCCGTTCCGTCAGCGCCAGCATTTTTTCCTGGGCGGCGCAGGGCTCCCGGACAAAGGTAAGGGTTACGTCGGTAGCGTAGCCCTGGTATTTAAGGCCAAAGTCAAGGATCGAAAGCCCCGGCCCTCCAAAGGCCGCCCCGGTATATGCGGGAAAGGCATGGATGCCGAAACTCCGGTCCGGGCCGGCAGCCAGGGTTTCAAAGCCCGTACCCTCGCAGCCCCGTCGCCGGGCTTCGGCTTCGATCAGGAGCGCCGCATCGGTTTCGGTTTTTATCTTTCCCGACCGGACGTTTTTTTCCAGCAGATCGATAAGGCCGTTGGTGATCCCCGCGGCTTTCCGGAAAATCACCAGTTCCTCCGCGTCTTTGAGGGCCCGCTGTTTTTCCACCGCCGCGGCGGCTCCCCCGTCCCGGCAGATAATGTCAAAGTCCGTCATGTTCCCCACATAACGCAAAAAAGCCGGATAGGGCGTAACGGAAGGAATTTCGATCTTTGACCCCGGCGGGATTTTCATTTTTTCCGCCGCCCCCCGGAGGGCCGTGCCGGGCCGCCGTTCAAATTCCCCGTAGGGAATGACGGCGTCAACCCGGGCCTGCTGCTTCGCCAGGTTAATGTCCCAGGGGATCAGCAGGGAACGGCGGTCTACCGAAAGGAACAGCAGGCCGTCCATGGGCTGGCCGCTCAGCCAGCGGACCGCCGGATCCCGCCGCCCCTCGGCGTCCTCAAACATCACCATGCCTATTCCTTCCTGGGCCATCCAGTCGTACAGCCGTTCCCGTCGTTTTTCAAAACCGTTTTTCAAGGTCATTTTTTCTCCCGTTTGCGGCGGATCGTTTTCGCCGCCCGGATTCGCTTCTTCCGGTCACCGTTTAACAGCACTGCCCCCGCGGAGGCCACCAGGAGACTCAAGAGGATAACGCCCCAGCCGATCCCCGGCAGGTGCTGGAGGGGCAGTTCCACATTCATCCCGTAGAGGCTGAATATCAGAGTGGGGATCATGAGGACAATGGATACAATGGTAAGCCGCTTCATCACGATGTTGAGGTTGTTGGAAATAACGCTGGCAAAGGCGTCCATGGTGCCGGTCAGAATTGACGAGTAAATGTTGGCCATTTCAATAGCCTGCCGGTTTTCAACCACCACATCTTCCAGCAGTTCTTTTTCATCTTCCTTGAACCGGATAAGGGGAGACTTTTGCAGTTTCTCCAAAAGCAGTTCGTTGCTTTTAATGCTGGTAGTAAAGAACACCAGAGACTTCTGGATGGACAGGAGCTGGATCAGTTCGTTGTTTTTGATAGACTTCTGCAGTTCATCCTTGATGATATTGGTCCGCTTGTTCAGTTCCTTAAGGTGTTTGAGAAAGGTAAAAGCCCCCCGGCCCAAAAGGTTCAGTACAAAGGCGCTCTTGTTTTTAATGTTGAAACCCCGAACCCGGTTCCGCAGCATATCTTCCAGCGCGTCGCTGGAACGCTGGCAGATGGTAACGATCTTGTCGGAAAAAAGAATGATCCCCAGGGGCAAAGTGTAAAAGGGCACTTCGTTTGATTCGTCATACACCGGGAGCCGGACGATGATGGCGGTGTATTCATCTTCTTTTTCGATCCGGGCCTGTTCGTCCGCATCCGTTACGTCGGTTAAAAGCTCCCCGGCGATCCCGAATTCGCTTTCCAGCCGGAACATATCGTCTTTGCTCAGATTTCTCGCATCGATCCAGCAGCCCTTGCTGACCACATCGGTTTCGGTGAAGCCCTTTTCGTTTTGGATTCGAATTTTAATCATCCTGGTTCTCCTTGGGATTACGGGTTCCGGCTCTTCTTTTCCGGCTTCTCACTCACCCCTACTCCACCGTTACCGACTTCGCCAGATTCCGGGGTTTGTCGGGATCCAGGCCCCGGAGGACGGAGCAGTAATAGGCGTAGAGCTGGGAGGGAATCACCGACAGCATGGGGGAGAGACTGTCCAGCGTCCGGGGGATCCGAAAAATCTCGTCGGCGGTTTCGTTGAAATAGTCCGTGTCTTCCCAGGTGATAACCAGGGCCCCGGCGCCGCGGGCCTTCACTTCCTTGATGTTGGAATCCATTTTGTCGAACAGGGCTTCCTGGGTACAGATGGCCGTTACCAGCGTGGAGCCGTCTACCAGCGCGATGGGGCCGTGCTTGAGTTCCCCGGCGGCAAAGGCCTCCGAATGGGTGTAGCTTATTTCCTTGAGTTTCAGGGCGCTTTCCAGGCTTACCGCATAATCAAAAAGGCGGCCCATAAAAAACGCCTTGTTTTTGTTGAACTGGAGGGACGCGAAACGCTGTATCTTTTCCTGATTGGCCAGCACCGCTTCGGCCTGGGCGGGGATTTTTTCCAGGGCCCGCAGGGCGGCGGCCAGCTCTTCCGGGCCGATGGTTTTGCGGAGCAGGCCGAACTGGAGGGCGATAAGGTAAAGGCACATAAGCTGGGTGGTAAAGGCTTTCGTGGAGGCCACGGCGATCTCCGGCCCCGCCCAGGTATACATCACCAGGTCAGCCTCCCGGGCCAGCGTGGAGCCCACCACATTGGTAATGGCGATGATCCGCCCGCCGGTTTTCCGGGCCAGCCGCATGGCCGCCAGGGTGTCCGCGGTTTCCCCGGACTGGCTGATGATGATAAAAATATCCTGGGGATCCAGAATGGGGTTCCGGTAGCGGAACTCGGAGGCCACATCCACCGCCACGGGGATCCGGGCGAAATGCTCAAAGGCGTATTTCCCGATGACTCCCGCGTGCCAGGCGGTTCCGCAGGCGGTGATCACCACCCGTCTGGCCGCCGCCCAGGAGGAATCAAAACCGATTTCTTCCAGATTGATGATCCGGGCCGCCTGTTCCCCGGCGCTGATTCGGGCCCGGAGGGTGTCGGTCAGGGCCTTGGGCTGTTCGTAGATTTCCTTGAGCATAAAGTGTTCATAGCCGCCCTTCTCCGCCGCGGCGGCGTCCCAGTCCACATGGCTTGTTTTCTTGGACAGGGCTTCCCCGTCTTCGTTGTAAAAGTCGATCCGGTTCCGGTACAGCACGGCGATTTCCCGGTCGCCGAGGTAATACACTTCCCGCGTATGTTCCAGCAGGGCGGGCACATCCGAGGCGATGAGGTTTCCCCCCCTGCCGGCCCCTACCACCAGGGGGCTCTCCTTCCTGACCGCGATGATCCGGTCCGGCTCCGCCTCGCAGATGATCCCCAACGCATAGGAGCCTTCCAGCTTTTTCAGGGCTGCCATCACCGCCTGCAGCAGATCTCCCTTATAGTAGAAATCGATCAAATGGGCCGCTACTTCCGTATCCGTATCGCTGCGGAATTTGAAGCCCTGCTCCTTGAGCCAAGTTCTGAGCCGGGCGTGGTTTTCGATGATGCCGTTATGTACTACGGCGATCTTGCCGGATACGTCCGTGTGGGGATGGGAATTAATGTCCGAAGGTTCACCGTGGGTCGCCCAGCGGGTATGGCCGATGCCCATGGTTCCCGCCAGCGCGCCGTCCCGCAAATCGGGGCCGATTTTTTCTTCAAGCTGTTTCAGAGCCCCCTTGGACTTGCGGACCATGAGGCCCGTTTTCCCCCAGACCGCAATCCCCGCGGAATCGTAACCCCGGTACTCCAGCTTTTGGAGCCCCCGGAGCAGGATGGGCGCCGCCTCTTCGCTGCCGATGTATCCGACTATGCCGCACATAAGATCAATACGTAACCACGGCGGCGTGAAACACCAGGGGGACCGCGCCGGTGTTTTTGATGCTGTGAAAGGCCCCGTTCCCGGTGATCATGGCGTCCCCGGCCTTGACGGGAATATCCGCGCCGTTGTCGTTCACCACGCCGCTGCCGGAAAGGATCAGGTAATATTCGGTTTCCGCATCGTGCTTGTGGGGGCCGATGGACGCGCCGGGGGGCAGAGTCATTTCCGCCAGCATACGGATATTTTTTTCGTTTCCGCAGTCAACCAGATAGGTCAGGGAAGTGGTTCCCTCGCCATCCCGCATTTTTTCCTTGTTTTCTGTTTTCATCTCGTTCCGGTGAATTACCATATTCAGCCTCCTCCATTGTTTTTCCCATTGTAACATTTCTCCCTCCGGGAATATAGACCATTTGCCCAAAAACATTGAAAATAAGCCATGGATGAATTTCTGAACCGCCTTTTCTGGGGTAACCCGGCGCGGCAGTGGCTTATTGCCCTGCTGTTCATTTTGGGCGGGCTGGCGGCGGGAAAAATCATTTCCCTCGTCATCGCGGGAATCGTCAAGGGGCTCCGCAAAAAAGGGAAGCGCCCCCCGGATGCGCCGCTGGTGAATTTTCTGTTAAAGCCCCTGCCCCTGTTTTTTTTCCTGGCCGGCGCGGCTTTGGGTCTTGGGGGCCTTGCCGTCCCGGAGGACTTCCGGCTCTGGCTTAACCGGGCCCTGGACTGCCTGCTTATCGCCCTGGTTGCCTGGGCGCTGGCGCGGATCGCCGACACCCTGCTCCGCCGCTATGCGCCCCGGCTGACTATGCCGGGAAAAAACGAAACCGATCTACAGCCCCTGCTCCGCAGGCTGGTCAGCGTCCTGGCCCTGATCATCGCCGCCGCCCTGATCCTCCGCACCCTGGGCTACAACATCAGCGCCCTCCTTGCGGGCCTTGGCATTGGGGGGGCCGCGGTGGCGCTGGCCTCCAAAGACACCCTTTCCAACATCTTCGGCTCCATCACGGTTTTTATGGACAAGCCTTTCCGCATCAACGACCGGATTAAAATCGGCGACTACGACGGCATTGTTACCAAAATGGGGCTCAGAACCTCCCGGCTGCGGACGTTGGAAAACCGGCTGGTCTCCATTCCCAACAGCCTTTTTGCCTCCACCCCCATCGAAAACATCAGCGCCGCGCCAAACGCCAAAATAACCCAGACCATCCGGTTCCGGGGGGATAACGGCAGTGAAAAAATCGCCCTGGGGGTCGGTATCCTCCGGGAAATCGGGACTTCCACCGAGGGGCTGGAAGGGAGTCCCGTTGTGGGGCTGGCCATGCCGGGGGGCCTTGTCTGCCCGGTAACGTTTATCTACTTTGTTTCCAAAAAAGCGGTCTATATGGATACGATCAACCGGGTGAATCTGGAAATCCTCCGCCGTTTTGAGGAAGCGGGGATCCGGCTGGTATGAGGGTCAGGCGAAAACCGCCGGGCGGCTTTGCGGAAAGCCGGCCCGCCCCCCGGTCCCTGCTGGCCCTGTACCGGGTCCTGCTGGTTCTAGCCCTGGCTCTGGGGGCCCTTATGCTGGGGGGAACCCTGTATGCGGCGTTCCGGGGTGGCGGCGAGGACAAAGCTTCCGCCGGGGGCGGGGCGGGGCCGGCAGCCGGGGAAACCGGAGAGGCCGTTTTTACCGGGCTTGGCCGCCTGCGGATACCGCTGGCCTTTCCGGAGAAAGACCCGGCGGGTTCCGCCGCCCCGGAGGGCGCGGGTAACAGCGCCGGGGAAATTCCGGGGGACGGGCGGGCCGCCCTTATCATCTCCATCGCCTTCCCCTACCCCCCGCAAGACCGGGCCTTCACCGAGGAACTGGCCTCCAAAGCGGGGGATCTCCGCCGGATCGCCGTGGATTACTTTTCCGCCCGTTCCGTAGAGGAACTCCGCGCCATGGATGAGGAAGAAATGAAGGCCGGGCTGCTGGGGGCCTATAATTCGGCGCTCCGGCTGGGGAAAATCAGAACCCTCTACTTTAACGACCTCTTGCTGTTTGAATAGCGGTGGAACCGCGGAACCGGGCAGACCCACTGCGCCATGGCCGGGGCTTCCGGGAAGTGGGGCAAATTCCGGGCCTGCAACCGGCGGCCTGTTCCGGCGTCTAAACTAGACAGCGAGGCTGATAGGGGATATATTCTTAACATCAGGAAAACCTCTGAAAACCCAACCGGGGTTTCCAGGAGGTCCCGTCATAACAGCCCGGGGGCCTGTTGCATTTGTGGATTTTGCGCGCGAAGCGCGGTAAATTCCGGGGGCTGAAAGGAGCCGGTTTTCGTGGATCAGGGATATTCTTCCGCCGCCCAGGTACTTATTGCGATTATCCCCATTGTGGGGATCGTCATGGGTTCGGTGGTGATTTTTTTCTACTTGCTGTGGAATCACCGGCGCAGAACCCTGCTCATCAAGGCCGGGCAGTACCGCCGGCCCGAATTTGACCTGCTCTCCTTCAGCCTGCTGACGGGCCTGTTGCTGGGCAGCGTGGGTCTTGCCCTGACCGTGTTTTTGGGCATTACCGGCGGGGCCAACTACGGCCTTTTGGGTGGGATCATCCCCCTTTCCATCGGAGCCGGCCTGTTGATCTTTTACGGTATCAAGCGCGGCGACCGGGCCGCATGAGCGGAAAAGACAGCGCTTTTGGCGGAAACGATGAAGACCGGCTGATTGTCAGCCAGATTATCGCGGGACAAAAAGAACTGTTCCGGCTGCTGGTGGAGCGGCACGAGCGGGCCGTGTACGGCATGGGCCTGAGCTTTTTCCGTAACGCCGACGATGCCTCCGATTTTGTCCAGGAGGTGTTTCTCAAGGTATACCGGAGCCTTTCCCGCTTTGAAGGGCGATCCCGGTTTTCCACCTGGCTCTACAAGATCGCCTACAATACGGCGGTCAACGGAGTGAACCGGCAAAAGGAGTACCGGAGCCTGGCGGAAGAAGAAACCGTCAGGGACGAGGACACCCCGGAACGCAGGCTGCTCCGTTCCGCGGCCCGGGAAGCGGTTCTGACGGCTTTGAAGGCTCTCCCCGAGCGGTACCGGATCTGCGTGGATATGTTCTTTTTTTATGACCGGTCCTATCAGGAGATAGAAACCATTACCGGGTATCCGGTGAATACGATTAAGTCCCATGTGTTCCGGGCAAAAAAACTGCTGCGGGAAAAACTGGAGGGGCTGGCCTGAAGGAGGCGCACTATGACCTGCCATGATGTGATGGATAAAATATATGAATATTCCGGGGGGGAACCGGCGCCCCTGCTGCTGCGGGCCCGGATTGGGCTGCACCTTTTTTTCTGTCCCAGTTGCGCACAGGAATTTGAACGCTTTGAAGTAACCTGCGACATACTCAAAAACGATTTCTTCCCCCCGGCCCCCGGCCTGCAGGAGCCTGTGATGCGGCAGATTATGCAGGAAAGCGCCGTACCGGCGGAAGACGGGACGGACGGGGACTTTGAAGAATTCCCCGCCGGGGTTGAGGGGGTGTCGTTCCGGGGCTGGGTCATTACGGGTCTTGTGGTGCTGCTGTCCCTTTCCACCGCCTGCCTGGGGCTGGATTTCGGGCGGCTCGCCGCATCGGAGGGAATGTCCTTTTTGCTCCCCGTGGGGATCACTATCGGCGCGGTGCTGACCGGCTACGGCGCCCTGTTTATCGGCAGCCACCTCAAACAACTTTCCGAGCGCTTCGGGCTGCGTTAGGCGCCTGCGGCGCTTCGGACCGCGCTAACCGGGCGATCCGTTGACATTCCCCGGCCTCCATCATAAGCTTAAAAACATGAATATCTCTACATATACGGTTAAGCCGAAGCTCCCCCTCCCCCTGAAGCCGCTGGAAGAAATTGCCAACAACCTCTGGCTTTCATGGAATTTTGACGCAGTTCAGCTTTTTATCAGGCTGGATTATGACGTATGGTGCCAGTCCCAGCAAAGCCCGGTACGGACATTGGGGATGGTCAGCCAGGAACGGCTTGCCGAGGCCGCCGCCGACGATTCCTACCTGGCGGCCCTTAAAGAGGTATACGACCGGTTTGAGCGGTATAAAAAAGGCGAAACCTGGTACAAAGGCAGCAGGAAAGATGTGGTAGCCTATTTTTCCATGGAATACGGCATGGATGTTTCCCTCCCTATTTATTCGGGGGGACTGGGGATCCTCTCGGGGGATCACATGAAGACCGCCTCCGACATGGGGCTTCCGCTGGTGGGCATCGGGCTCCTGTATCGGCAGGGCTACTTTATGCAGTACCTTAACGCGGACGGTTTCCAGCAGGAAAGCTACCCGGAAAACGACTGGTACAATATGCCGGTGGAACTGAAAACCGGAAAAGACGGGAATCCTGTCAAAATTTCCGTGGATCTGGCGGGCCGTCAGGCCGCGGCCCAGATTTGGGAAGTGAAGGTAGGCCGCAGTTCCCTCTATTTATTGGATACCAATATCAATGAAAACGCCCCGGATATCCGAAATGTTACCGCCGCCCTTTACGGCGGGGACAAGGAAACCCGGATCCAGCAGGAGATACTTCTGGGCATCGGCGGCATCCGGGCCCTGCGGGCTTTGGGGATCAACCCCGCGGCCACCCACATGAACGAGGGTCATTCGGCCTTTCTGGGGCTGGAACGGGCCCGGGAACTGATGGCGGAAAAGGGCTTCGGCTTTGAAGAGGCCCGGGAAGCGGTATGGCCCACCAATATTTTTACCACCCATACCCCGGTTCCCGCGGGGAACGAGCGCTTTGACATCACCCTGATGGAAAAATATTTCCGGGCCTGGCCCCAGATTCTGGGTATTTCCTGGAAGGAATTTTTGGGCCTTGGCCGGATTTACCCCAATGACGACCACGAAACCTTCTGCCTGACGGTTCTGGCCCTGAAATTCGCCGCCTATGCCAACGGGGTGGCCAGGCTCCACGGCGTGGTTTCCCGGGATATGTGGAAGGGTCTCTGGCCCGGCCTGCCGCTGGACGAGGTGCCCATCCACCACGTAACCAACGGCGTCCACCCCCGGACCTGGGTGTCCAGCGGCATGACGGAGCTTTTGGACCGCTACTTCGGCCCCCACTTTGAGGAGGAGCCCACGGATTTGGCAATCTGGGACCGGATGGACCGGATTTCCGACGAGGAACTCTGGCGAACCCACGAGCGCCGCCGGGAACGGCTGGTGGCCTTTGCCCGGGAACGGATCCGGGAACATCACAAGCGGACCGGAGCGGTGGAGCGCCGGATCCGGCAGGCCGAGGACGCCCTGTCCCCCTACGCCCTGACCCTCTGTTTCGCCCGGCGCTTTGCCACCTACAAACGGGGGAACCTGCTCCTGCGGGATCCGGAACGGCTGCTCCGTCTGGTCAAGGACAATGAACGGCCTGTCCAGTTGATCTTCGCGGGCAAGGCTCATCCCAACGATATGCCCGGCAAAGACCTGATCCGGGACATTATCCACTTTGCGGAAAAATACGATGTTACGAGCCGCATCGTGTTTATCGAAAACTACGATATGACCGTGGCCCGTTACCTGACCTCCGGCGGCGACGTGTGGCTCAACACTCCCCGCCGGCCCATGGAAGCCTCCGGTACCAGCGGCATGAAAGCCGCCATGAACGGCGTACTCAACTGTTCGATCATGGACGGCTGGTGGGATGAAGCCTACAACCCCGAGGTCGGCTGGGCCATCGGCCATGGAGAACAGTACGAGGACGATCAGCTGCAGGACGATGTGGAAAGCAAGGCCCTCTACGACCTGCTGGAACGGGACATTATCCCCCTCTTCTACCAGCGGGGCCGGGACGGCCTGCCCAGAGAATGGATCAAACGGATGAAAACCTGTATGCGGGAGATCGGCCATTCCATGTCCAGCCACCGGATGTTGATAGACTATTCAAACCAGTTTTACCTTCCCGCACTGGAAAATTACCGGCGGATCGCCGCCGATGATTACGGAGAGCCAAAATCGCTGGCCGCCTATTTCAATACGCTCCGCCAGTCCTGGGACAACCTGAAAATCGTCAAACTGGAATCCAACGCCAAGCCGGTGATGGATCGCGGCGACTCCTTGACCGTAACGGCCCACATTGAACTGGGGCCCATATCCCCGGAGGGGCTTCAGGTGGAGCTGTACCACGGTTCCGTCTCCAACCAGAGCCGGCTTATCACCAACGCCCGGCGGGCGGAAATGAAGGCCACAGGGCAGGAAGGGAACGCATGGCTGTTTCAGGTAGAAATCGAATGTACCGCCACGGGCTTTCAGGGCCACACGGTGCGGATTCTGCCCAAACACCCCGCGCTGATTCACCCCTACCGGACCGGCTTTATCAAGTGGGCGTAACTCCTCACTACAAACATCTCGGCGTGATAACGGCCTTTTTTGTGGCCGTTCTGATCATCAGCAATGTGGCCTCTTCGGCGAAAATCGTGGATCTGGGATTTTCCGTTTTTGGTATCCGGCTGGCCTTTGACGGGGGAACCCTCCTGTTTCCCCTTTCGTATGTCTTTGGGGATATTCTGACCGAAGTCTACGGCTTCCGGGCCGGGCGCAAGGTGATCTGGACCGGCTTTGCCGCCCTGGGCCTTTCATCCCTGATCTTCTTCATCCTCCGGCTTCTTCCCGGCGACGCCGAATGGGAAGGCTACGCCGGCAGCGCCGCCTATGACGCTATTCTGGGGGGCATAAGCAGCGGGGGCATCGCACTGGCAAGCCTGTTGGGTTACTGGGTGGGGGAATTTTCCAATTCCGCCCTCCTCTCCCGGATAAAAGTCGCTATGGGCGGGCGGCTCCTCTGGGTCAGAACCATCGGTTCCACCCTGGCGGGGGAATTTCTTGACAGCCTGGTATTTGTACTTGTCGCCACCCTGGCCGGCGTTTTCGGCTGGGGCCTTTTTGCCAGTCTGGTCTTGACCAACTATGTGCTGAAATGCGGGATTGAAATCGTGATGACCCCCGTAACCTACGGCGCCATCCATCTGCTGAAACGGGCCGAGGGCATTGACACCTATGACCGGGGGGTAAAGTACAATCCCTTTGCCGTATAGCGGGCCGGCTATGAAGAAGCCGGATGAAAAAGGGCCGCCCTTATTAGGCAGCCCCCGGCAAATCTTTCTCCACCAGCTTATTTGGCGATGGCGCTTACCTTACTAAAGACTACAAAAAATTTTTCCACCACATCGTAATCTTTCCCTGCTACGGCGGTGACAAAGTCATCATAACCTATGCAGATACCAATGAATTTGGTATAAGAGGCTATTTCTGTCCCCGCAGGTAAACTGCCGGTTGGGACAAACGCCAGGATGGGGATGGTTTTCTGGGGCACTTCCTGATTTGTTGCAAAAGTGGCGCACCCGGCAAGCAGCGAGACCAGCGCAAGAAGTACCAAAGATAACAGAAGATTTTTTTTCATTTACGACTCCTTCTCTTGAAAAATTTCCGGCGGCATTTTTCCTGTCGCCGACTTTGATAAATGCCAAACTGGCATTTTTACCCATAATCTTATACTGCTCGAAACCAGAATAATTTCAATGGATAGACTATTCTAACCGGGGCTTTTGTTGAATGTCAACCCGCCTTTCGGCAACATTTTAAAATGAAGTCAACAGACGGTTGCATGGCCGACTGTGTTCTGTTAAGCGGGGACGTCGGCCAATTCCGCCAGCCGGGCCAGCTATGAAGAAGCCGGCTTCAGACCGGGGACATCCCATTCTTTGGGAATTTTGGCGGGCAGGCCCCGGGAATCCACAAAGGCCCAGGTAACTTTGGCTTCCACCAGCAGATCGGTTTCCCGCCATATTTCCTGGGCGATAATGCCGCTGACCGCCCCTTTTTTAATTGGCCAAGATTTAATACGCAGCACATCGTCCGCGGTGGCCGGCTTTTTGTAATCGATCTCCACCCTGGCCACATACACGCCGTATCCCGCCCGGATCATGGCGGGATAATCAAAATTCACCGCCTTGAGCAATTCATAGCGGGCAAATTCCAGGTAGTTAAGGTAATTGGCGTTATTCACATGGCCGTAACTGTCACATTCGTAGGTGCGCACCTGAAGGGAACATTCGGTAATCATGGGCTTATTATACCGGAAGGCGGCTCTTTTTCAAGGCTCCCTGCGGGGAGGCGCGGGAATGTTCGGACCGAGGGTCTGCGTGGAGCGGAATGACCTAGCCGTTACGGAGGCCGAGCCGCCGGCTGGCCCAGTTCGTCCGACAGGAAAAAAGCGTAAACAGCCGGGACGTTAGACGCGATTTTTTCTAAAAAAATTAAATAAAGGTTTTGACAAATATTATTTATTGTGTTATATCTAATATCTTGAGAGTCGCAATTTTTCAAGATAAAAAGATGAACCGGTAGAAAAACCTTGCGGCTTGCATTACGATGGAATTACCAAAACAACATCGGAGGGCAAGAGGGGGTCTTTCTATGTTCCGGTTCATCAATAACA
>JAISBS010000008.1 GCA_031266075.1 Treponema sp. | reverse complement strand
AGTCAACAACCACCGCCAAAGGCGGTGGCTTGAGGAGGAGGCCCCTAAAAGGGGCCGTCTCGTAGTTCGTGGTCTTCGTCCAGCCGCTCGGCGTCTTCCTGATACTTTACGTACCTCCGTATCTTTTCTTCATCCATCCCGACCGTCGTGACACAGTAACCGCGGCTCCAGAAGTGATTCCCCCAGTACGGCTTGGTTCGTAATTCTTTCGTTTGTTGGAAAACGGCTATCGCCGTTTTCCCCTTCAATACCCCCATTGCTTCGGAAACTGACAGCTTCGGAGGTATTATCGCCACCATGTGGACATGATCGGGCATTATCGTCATTTCAAGTATTTCTATATGCTTCCATTCGCAGATTGCTCTGATTTTCTTTTCTACATATTCCTTTATAGCCCCTTGCAGTATCCTAGATCGATATTTCGGCGTCCATACCAAGTGATAGCTGCATTGGTACATGACATGCGCGGCTTTTTTCCACTTTGCCATCGTTTCTTCTCCTTTTGGCATTATGGCATAGCCGACCAGCACATGACCACCGCCATAGGCGGTGGTTTTTTAAGTCTTAATAAAAAATGAGATAAGAAATTGGGTACATAGGATCGAATCGTAATAGCACAAAAACCGCACATAACGTTTTGGCTGTTTGCGTTTTTTTGTCCTGGCTGCCGTATTTGTCATTTTTTCCTCCTTTTTCCAGACACTTTAATATTGGACTTGTTCAATAACCCGGTTGGTTATCGGCTAACAAAAGCTTAGCTTGCACGTCGCGCAAGAAACCCTGCGGGTTTCAATGTTCCGCATTTTTGCTGCTTTTAAGCGGATTTGTTTCAAAACCAACCAGGGTTTTCAGAGGTTCCCATCAATAAGTTATATTTTTACGTGGGGGTTATCACGGTTTCTGAACCGGTGTTTTGAGTTTTTTTTCGCATTCATCAGGGACTTCCGCAGCGATTCGGCGGCCCGGAAAAGCCCCGTGGCGAGGGGCCGGTACGCCAGATCCCAGCTTCCGGGCCGGTGGATAATCCGGCCCCCGAAGCCGGTTTTGAACCGGTAGAGCCCCGCCATGGGGTGGCCGGGATCTTCACCGGGGGGTATGCCGAAGAGGTCGTAAAACCGGCAGCCCGCAGCTTTGGCGTCGTTCATGGCCCGCCACTGCAAAAGATAGGGGGCCATGAGATTCCGGTTCCGGTCCGATGAGGCGCCGTACAGGTAAACCGCCTCATCCCCCCGGAACAGGGTGATGATCGCCGCCGCGGGGTCGCCGTTGTGGCTTGCCAGATAAAGCCGGGCCTCCTGCCCCCCGCCGGGATAGGTCCGGCAGAGTTCAAAAAGGGCCCGGTAATAGTCCAAACTGTGGACGGCGATCCCGTCCCGCCGGGCGGTTTCCTCAAAGAGGGCGTAAAATACCTCCAGCCCCTGCTCATCAAGCCGCTGGATCAGGAGCCCCTTCCGTTCCGCAAGCCTGATATTGTAGCGCCATTTGGGTTTCATCTCCATTAGCAGGGCGTCTTCATCCTTTGCCAGATCGATGATCACCGTGTCCGGGGGCTGTACGTCCGCGGCGGCCCGGACAAAGGGCTTGTCCGGCGCCGGCGGGGCCGTGCCGGCGCCAACGCTGTACCAGGGGGGATCAAAGCGGATAAAGGCGGTATTACCGGGAAGCAGCGGCTTGAGGGAACAGGCCAGGGTTTCCAGGGCGTTCCGCCGCTTCTCCGCAAGCCAGCTGTTTTCGGCACCGCCGCCGTCCGCGGCGTCTCCGGCATCAGGCCCGGCATCTCCGGCGGAACAATCTTCGGGGAGTTCCGGGCCCCAGGGCACGTAGGCGAAGGACAGGCCCGGCCCCAGCGGACGGCGGATTACCAGGAGGGGCCTTGCCGGGCCGGTTCCCCAGTTTACCAAAAACGGCGAGGGCTCCCATCCGAACCGGGCCTTGAAGCTCCCCCAGAAGCCGGACTGCAAAAAGGAAGCGGCCCCGTCGCAGACGGAAAGTTCCGCGGGGCTGATGTTCAGACTAATGCACCTCGCCATCGCGTATTATCCGGGTTTGGACGGGGTTTCCGTTCAGGGTCAGGGCCCTGCCGCCGGCCTTGACCACGTGGTTTTCAACGGTTATGGGGATCGAAAAAAACCTGTCGATGTCTATTTCGGCGGGGGGCGTTCCGGTTCCGCCGCCCTCAAGCAACACGCCAGTTCCCGGAGGAACACCGGCGGCGTCAAGAACTTCACAGCGTTCCCGGCCCTCCTCACCCCCCATGTCCGAGGCGGCCAGCAGCATCCCCCGGCTCTCCACTCCCCGGAGCTTCGCCGCCCGGAGGTTATAGGCCACGATAATGTGTTTCCCCAAGAGTTCTTCTTCCCGGTAAAAAGGAACCAGGCCGGACACAATGACCCGTTCCTCCGGCGTGTCCTCCGGGCCGTCCAGTTCCAGGGTTTCGATATAAAGTTTATCCGCCCTGGGGTGGCGCTCGATTTTGACGATCTTCGCCGCCCGGAGGTCCAGGGTGGCGGTAAAGGCGGCGGCGATTTCCCCCGGTGTTTTCGGGGACGGCGCTTTTTCCGCCGGGGGAGCGTCCCCTTCGGCGGGTTTTCCGGCGGGACCCGGCGCGGCGGTTTCCGGACCGGGGGCTGAAGCGGCCTGCCGTTCCTTCTGGCTCCCGGAGTACCGCTCCCGCAGTTCCGCCACCAGGTCATCTTCCAGTTTGGAAAAGAGGACCTCGCTTTCTATGGACACGGAACCCCCGTCGTCACGGCCAATGTTTTTCCAGGAAAGATCTTTCCCCAGGGTCAGGCCGAAAAAGGAGGCGAGCCGCGCCGCCGCCGCAGGCATATAGGGTTCAATAAGCACCGCCACATCCCGGACCACAAAGGCCAGATTGCGGATAACTTCCTCCGCTTTGGCGGGGTCCTCCTTCCGCAGGCGCCAGGGTTCGGCGTCCTGGAAATATTTATTGGCAAAGGAGGACAACTCGAACACCTGCCGGAAGGCGTCCCGGAGTTCCGCCCGTTCAAGGTGGGCGGCAATGCGGGTTTCAAATTCCGCCGTCCGGGCCCAGAAAGCCGCCGATGCTTCACTGCCGGGAGCGCCCGCGGGAACCGTTCCGTTGTAATAGCGACCCACAAACGAAAGGGTCCGGTTCGCCAGATTCCCCAGGTTGCCGATAAGTTCGCCGTTCACCTTCTCCTGAAAATCCTTCCAGGTAAAAAGGGCGTCCGCCTTTTCGGGCCGGTTGTAGAAAATATAAAAGCGCCACACATCGGGGCCTATGCCGGTCTCCATCACGTCGGTACCGAAAACCCCGATGCCCCGGGACTTGGAAAATTTCCCGCTTTCGTAGTTCAAATATTCGGTACTGGACATGTGGTGCAACATGGTCCAGTTGTCGCCGCTTCCCAAAAGGCTGGAGGGGAAGATCACCGTGTGGAAGGGGATATTGTCCTTGCCGATAAACTGAAAAAGCTCCGCCTCGCCGGGGCTCTTCCACCAGTAGTTCATAAAGTCATGCCAGTCCCGGAATTTCGCCCCCGGTTTTTCCGCCAGTTCGGCCCCCAGGTTTCCGGTGATCGAAATATACCCGATGGGCGCGTCAAACCAGACGTAAAAGACCTTGTTTTCATACCCCGGTTTGGGCACCGGGATGCCCCACTTGAGGTCCCTAGTGATAGCCCGTTCCCGCAGGCCGTCCCGGATCCAGGCCTGGGTCATCCGGACGGCGTTGTTGGCCCAAAAACCCTGTTCCGACGCAACTTTGATCCAGCTTTCCAGCCGGTCTTTTATCCTGGGCAGGTCGATGTAGAGATGCTTCGTGGATTTCAGGGCCGGAGTGGAACCGCAGCTTGAACAACGGGGCTCCTTAAGTTCCGTGGGCTCCAGCAGTTTCCCGCAGGCCTCGCACTGATCCCCCCGGGCATCGGGACTGCCGCAGTGGGGGCACTGGCCCCGGATGTACCGGTCCGCCAGGAAACGGCCGCATTGACCGCAGTAGAGCTGTTCTATGGTCCGCTCCGCGATAAAGCCCTGCCTGTCCAGTTTGGTAAAAATGTCCTGGGTTACCTCGGTCTGGATGGGGGTGGAAGTCCGGCCAAATTTGTCAAAAGCAATGTTAAACCAGCGGTAAATATCCGCATGGATAGCGTGGTAGCGGTCGCACAATTCCCGGGGGCTGACGCCTTCCTCGGCGGCCCGGTTTTCCGTGGCGGTTCCGTATTCGTCGGTGCCGCAAATATAGAGGGTTTCATAGCCCCGGAGCCGGCAAAACCGGGCAAATGCGTCGGCGGATAAAACCTGAATCAGGTTTCCCAAATGGGGCACGTTGTTCACATAGGGAAGGGCCGAGGTAATCAGTCTGCGTTTCATATCGCCTATGATAGTAAAAAGATATGGCCGTGGGAAGGGAGGGGTCAGCGCAGAGTTCGCAGAAGGGCCCGCAGTTCCGGGTTGATCCGCTGCCCCGCCGCCGGGGCGGTTTCGCCTTTTTTTGCCCGGAGGATGATTTCGTCTCCCAGGGCGATGCGGTCAAAAAAACCGTTCCGGCTCAAAGTTCCGGCGGACACTTCCTCCCCGGCCTGGTCTATGGTGATAGTTCCCACCAGATCATCGGTGGTATAGGAAAGGCCGATTCCCTCGTTGAGGATCAGGGGCCGCCCTTTTTTTACCACGTCATAGACATCCCCGTCTTTCACCCCGTCAACACGGCCTTTGTTGATCAGGCCCTGGGACTGGCGGCGGCCCGTCAGCTCTCCCCGGAACGGCAGGGAGGCGGAAAACTGCTCCGCGATGCCCCGGGCCGCGTTTCGCAGGCGATCCTGCCCGGTGCGGTAGGCATAAAAAACCCCCGCGGAGGCCCCGGTTCGGGCCACAAAAAGTTCCGCCCGGAGGGAAAGATCCCGCTCGTTTTCCGAGACCGAAAGAACCAAAAAATAATCGGCCCCTTCGTCCCGGGCAGCCCGGAAGCTCCGGGAAAACGAGGACTGCCTGAGTTCCAAATCCATGGACTCAATGTTCCGGTCATGGATCAAAAGCTCTTTCACATAGGCGGCGGCGGTGGCCCCCGCGTCGGCATGGTAAAAGCTTGACTGGGAAGACAGGGAAAAAACCGCTGCCTTCCAGTGCCGTTTGGCCGCGTCCAGAGGGTTCACCTGCCACTGCCGGTACAGGGCCCCGGAAAGGAGGGAATCGTAGGCCTCCACCGCGTCCCCCAGAGTCCGGTCTCCCATGCCCAGATCCTGAATAAAGCGCAGCTCTTCAAGATACCGAGCCGGGTAGCCCTGGAGCCGGAGCAGTTCCGCATATTCCCGCCGGTCCCGGGCGTAGGGGTTAAGCCGGAGCCCCCGGCGGTATTCAAACAGGGCTTCGCCAATCAGATGCCGGGTTCGGAAATCCCTGGCCCGGTTAAAATGCCAGGACGCCCACTGGGACCGCCGGGGATCTTCCAGGCTGGTGATGCTGATGATCAGGTCTTCCAGGCCGGCTCGGATAAATTCATCGTCTTCCCGGATTTGGGCCGCGGTGGAAAGAATGTTGAGGGCATCCGCGGCGCGGTTCAGCCTGATAAGAGAAAGGCCCTTGAGATACCAGGCTCCGGAGTCTTCACGATTTGCGGCGATGGCTTCGTCGGCAAGCCGGACGGCCTCCCCGTAGCGGCCCGTCCGGTAGCGGAGGCTGGCCAGCAGGTTCCGGGCCGGGGCGTAGCCGGGCCGGAAGTGGAGGGCCTGAAGCGCGCAGTTTACCGCCTCGTTCAGCCGCCCCGCCAGGGATTCCAGCCATGCCGCATAGTAATAGACCCGGTAATCCTCGGTGTGCTGGAGCAGGGCCCGGCCAATGCAGTTTTCCGCGGTCTCCATGTCCCCCAGGGAACCGGAAACCAGCGCCAGCGAGAGCAGGAGCCTCCGGTCGTCAGGGTAGCGGCGGACGGCTTCCCGGTACCGGAGCAGGGCATCGGAGGAACGGCCCTGGCTGACATCCAGTTCGCCGGCGGCAAAAAGGGCCTCCCGGTTGTAGGGTTCCCGGGCCAGGACTTCCCCGATCACCACGGAGGCGGCGTCAAGCCGGCCCAGGGCGATCAGGGTAAAGGCCTCCAGGTTGGCCAGCGCCATGCTGCCTCTGGCCAGCGACCGGGCCTTCCCGGTCCAAACCAGCGCTTCGTCAAATTCCCCCAGTTCGTAATAACATTCCGCCAGGGCCGCGCTGGCTTCCGCGTGGGCAGGGTTGAGCCGCAGGGCTTCGATAAACGCCTCCGCCGCGGCGTACCAGTCCTCCACCGCCATGGCTTCCCGTCCCCGGTTGTAATGATCCGGCGCGGTCTGGGCGTTGAGGGATCCGGGAAGGGCAAGAACAAAACAGAGGAAGAAAATGAAAAACAAGAAGGAAAGACCAAAAAGTTGGGAGAAAGAAGGACGGTATCCGGGGGCGCGGCGCCCGGCGGGGAGAGAAAACACTTCACTACACTTGTCCATCTTCACTCCTCACTTTTTACTTATTATTTCCAACTACGATTTTCACCGTGTTGATCTTGTGCCCATCCATGTCCTGAACAATAAAATCGGCGCCCTTGTATACGGCCTTTTCATACTTTACGGGGATTTTCCCGAAAAGGTCAAACACAAAGCCCCCCAGGGTATCGAAGTCTTCCACCGGAAATTCCATCCCGGTCTCTTCGGCCAGATCTTCCAGATTCACCCTGGCGCCGCAAAGCCAGCTTCCCCCGCCCAGATTAAGGACATCTTCGGTTTCGTGATCAAATTCATCCTGAATGTCCCCGACGATTTCTTCAATAATGTTTTCCATGCAGACGATTCCCGAAACCCCGCCGTATTCGTCCACCACCACGGCGATATGCACCCTCCGGCGGCGGAGTTCCCGCAAGAGGTCGTCAATGTGCTTGGAGACGGGTACAAAAAAAGGCTTCCGCAGCAGGGCTCTGACGTCAAAAGAATCCGCCGGGTCTCCCTGAACCAGCGCCCGGAGAACGTCCTTTACATAGAGGATGCCGATCACATTGTCAATCGTGTCCTCGTACACGGGGAACCGGGAATGTTCACTTTCTGCGATCCGGGCCAAAAGTTCGTCCCGGGAAGCGGCAACGGAAAGAAACACCGTATCGGTCCGGGGAACCATGACTTCTTTGACAGTGGTGTCCGAAAGTTCCACCACCCCCTGAATCATCTCCCGCTGATCCGTCTCCAGCGATTGATAGGTCTTCCGGTCCATTTGGGGCGGCGGTTTTGCGGCGGCCTCCCCTCCCCCGTTTTTTTTTGGAGATTTTGAAAAAAGCGTAAAAATACCCATCATGAAACCGCCTGCGCGGACAGGATGGCGCCGGTCAATTCGGCGAGAATTTTTTCCTGCAATGCGAGCATGGGCTCGGCGGCTTCGTTTGTTTCGTGATCCATACCGTTTAAATGCAGGATACCATGAATCAGGAGCCGGCGTAACTCCTCGTCCGGGGAGGTCTCAAAATACCGGGCGTTTTCCCTGAGCGTTTCCAGCGAAATAACAATGTCGCCGGGGAGGAAACGGGATTCCCCTCCCCCGCCGTTTATGGTTTCTCCCAGCGTAAAGGAAAGCACGTCGGTGGCCTCGTCCCTGTGCCGGTATTGGGCATTGAGGGTTTTCATATACCGGTCATCGCAGAAAAAAACCGAAAGATCCCAGTTGTCCTTCCCCAGTTTGTCCAGAACCCTGAGGGAATAGTCTCCCGCCGCTTCCGCCCAGCCGGGCAGGGGAAGCCCCCCGGCGCTTAATTCCACCCGGTTCACTCCGCCTCCCCTTTCACCGTCCCGAAAGGCTGGAGCCGGGAGAAGGCCGCCTCTTTGGACCCCGTTTCCCGGGACGCCGTATCCTTCACCGCCGGCTCCCGGGCGTTCGCTTCCCTGGCGGCCGCCTCCCTGAGTTTGGGATATTCGATCCGGGAATGATAATAGCCCGCCAAAACCCGGACAAAGGCGTTTTTGATGGTCTCCAAATCCCGAAAGGTCAGTTCCGATTCGGCGAGCTGCCCGTGTTCCACCTTGGCGTCAATAAGGGTCTGGATAAATTTTTCCATCTTCGCTGCCGTGGGTTTATGGAGGGTTCTGACCGCGGCCTCGGTTACATCAGCCAGCATCACCACCGCGGATTCCCGGGACCGGGGCGGGCTTCCCGGATAGGTGAAGTCTTCCATGTTCACCGGAGACCGTTTCGCCGCGTCCCCGGCTTCCTGTTTCAGGGCCTTGTTATAAAACCAGGTGATCACCGAATTGCCGTGGTGTTCGGCGATAATATCGATCACCTCCCGGGGCAGGTTGAGGCTCCGGCCCTTTTCCACACCCAGTTTGACATGGCTGCGGATCACCGTGGCGGAAAGCCGGGGGGGCGTATCGTCATGCCGGTTGTAGACCGTTTGGTTCTCCACAAAATAATCGGGGTTTTCCATTTTGCCGATGTCGTGGTAATAGGCCCCCACCCGGGCCAGCAGGGGGTTGGCCCCGATGTCCTGGCAGGCCGCTTCGGCGAGGTTGGCCACCATAATCGAATGGCTGTAGGTGCCGGGGGCGGCGGTAAAGAGCCGTTTGAGCATGGGGGCATTGAGATCCGAAAGTTCCACCAGCCGGAAGGTAGTGGCCGCGTTCATCAGATGTTCGAGGGGCGGCAGAAAACCCAGCACCAGCATCCCCGAAACGACGCCATTAAAGGCCGACCAGAACAGCATGCTGGGGTACGCGGCGGGACCGGCCCGGCGGATCAGCAGGATCACGAAAACCGCGATACAGTTTGCCGCCGCAATAATAAGTCCTGATTTGAAGAGGTCCATCCGCCGTTCTATGCCGCGCAGGACGCAGGCGGCGGACACCCCGGAGACCAGCGCGAAAATATAGGCCGAATTGTCAAAGGAACCGGAAAGACAGGCCCCCAGCGGAAACACCAGGGACAGGATCAGGGCGATCCGAGGGCCGATGAGGATGCCCGGCAGCATCACCACCAGGGCGGTGGGGATTATCACGGAAGCCGGAAGCGGCTCAGGCTCCCCCAGGGAAAGGCCCCGGACAAAAACCGCCAGAATAACATAGAAGCCCGCCAGCGCGGCGATGAGGTAGATCTCCGCGTTGGACAGGGCCCGGCCAATGATCCGGCGATTCCCCAGGGCCATAAAGAGGCAATAGAAGAGGATCATGATCAGAATCTGGCCGATGATCCGCCGGGGATCGCCGCCGGAAAGGGACATTTTGAGGGCCCTCAGTTCCTTCATGTCCTCTTCGCTGATGATAAAACCCTTTCTGATGACCCGCTTCCCCTTGTCAATATTTTTGATCACCGGCTCTACCCCGCTCCGGGTTTCCGCCAGGCGCTGGCGGGTGTCTTCGGGGGAAAAAAACACGTTTTCCGCGATGAAGGGCGCAAGCAGGCTCCCGCCGATCCGGGCAAACGAAGGCGGGAAGCCCGCCCCGGCGATATACTGCTCCAGAGCCGCCCCGGCGTTGTCTTTGGTAATAATGCCGGCATAGGGAATCTGTTCCCGTTCCGCCTGGGCGTCGGAGGTATTGAGAAGTTCCGCCACATCGGGGTTGTATTGTTCCACCTCGGCGTGGTGGATAGAAAAGATTCCCTGATCCAGCAGGGCACCCAGAGCCCGGAGGCCGTAGTCCCCGAATTGCCGCCGTCCGGGGTCGCGGAGGTAGCGGTCCAGCGCATCTCCGGTAAAAAGGCCGGGATACCGGGCCTGAATTGCCAGGAGGGCCGCGTCGGGGGAGGCCCCCTCCTGCGCCAGCGTGTCCGCAAAGGCGGTAAAACTCTGCCAGGCGTTCAGCGCGGTTTCCCCCGCGGCGGGGGAAAAACGGAACACCGCGGGAACCAGCCGTTCCTCGGCTTCCAGCCGAAGCCGGGTCGCCTCCTCGTCCACCCAGGAGACAAACTGCTCGGCCACCACATCCCGGTCCGCCACCCGCCCGGCCTCGAATTCCCGAATGTCCCCGGCGTCCCCGGCGGTGCGGTTCATATTGAGGATCACCACCAGGGTCGAGACCAGCAGCGCACCCAGCGCCGCGAAACTGGGGCCGGGCCGGAACCGGAACAGGGAAACAATCCGGTCCAGGGGACGCCAGATTTTACGGGAATTTGAAGGGTCAATCTTTCTTTTCATGATCATCATAGGCCTGTATTATTTTTTTGATCAGCGGGTTTCGCACCACATCGGCGGTGTGGAGGAAGGCGAAAAAAATGCCCTCCACCCCGGAAAGGATTTTAACGGCGTGCAAAAGCCCCGAATCCACCCGCCGGGGCAGGTCGATCTGGGTTGTATCGCCGGTTACCACCGCCCTGGCTCCCTCGCCGATCCGGGTCAGGAACATTTTCATCTGCTCTTTGGTGGTATTTTGGGCTTCGTCCAGGATAACGACGCAGTCATTGAGGCTCCGGCCCCGCATATAGGCCAGCGGGGCGATTTCTATGACCCTGGTTTCCTCCATCCGGCGGATCACCTCGTAGGGAATCAGGGATTCCATGGCGTCGTACAAAGGTCTGAGGTAGGGGCTGATCTTTTGGGTCAGGTCGCCGGGGAGGAAGCCGAGGTTTTCCCCCGCCTCCACCACGGGCCGGGTCAGGACCAGCTTCCGCATTTTTTTGGATAGAACCAGCCGGAGGGCCTCGGCCACCGCCAGCCAGGTTTTCCCCGTCCCCGCGGGCCCCACGCAGAAACTGATGTCGCAGGAACGCATCCCCCGGATATAGGCGGCCTGGTTTTTGCTCCGGGGGTAGACCCTGGCAAAACCATGGGGAATCCGGATCACCGCATCCATAAGGGGGGTCGCTTCACCGGGGGCCGCCGGAAAACCGGATGCCGCTTCGCCGGGAAACGGTTCCGCCGGGCCGCCGGAAACCAGGGATCCGGCCAGGGCCCGGACATATTCGGGGGACGGGGTTTCCCCCTCCCTGACCACGGCAATAAGATTGTCCATCATGGCCTTAAAGCGCTGAATCCCGGCCTCCCCGGCCCCTTCCAGGCGGATTTCATTGCCCCGGGCGGCAATACGCCCCCCCAGGGAACCTTCAATGGCCTTCAGGTTTCCGTCGTTGGCGCCGCACACCCCGGACAGGAGCGCCCCGCTGTCCAGCACAATGGTAATACTGTCCTCCATTTAACCTCTAATCCGCCAGTCTATAGCCCTTCCGCCTGATCCGCAAGGGCCCCGGCAGCGCCCCCGGCGCGGGCTTTGGAACAAGCTCACTTAACTATCCACTGTTCATCTTTAGTATACTGAATATCGGTCTTGATTTCACTGATCGGCGTCCACTGAACCACAAAGGAAATTTCGTTCCGCATCGTAATCCGGGACGCGCCGGTTGGCCGGTAGGGAACCAGGGTTACGCCCAGGATCGCCTTCCAGTCCCCCATGTAGTGGGTAGCGGAAAGGTTGAAGTTTCTCAGCTTAAACCCGGAACTCCGGCGTTTTTCGTCATCATCAAACCGGAATGAATTGAGCAAATCAAGGAAAAAGTTATCCCCCTCGCTGGCGGGCAGATTTTCGGGCATATTAAGGTAGCTCCAGTTTTTGAAATACCGGTACAAAGCCGGATTTTCCGACAGGATGGAAAGGGTCAAGTCAAGAAAATTGCTGATATTCAGGGTAAGGCCCAAACTCAGGCTGAACCGGGAATAGGTGTAGCGCTGGAAATCGAAGGTCAGACTGGTGTTCAGATTGGCCGTAAAGCCCAGCCGTTTTTTCCAGAGGCCCTCCCGGGAAAAGCTTTTATTGTAGCGGAGGCTGAATTCAAAGGGATTCAATTTTTCTTCTCCCGTCAGAATCCAGTCGTCAGGCAGCGAGGGGTCCAGTATCTGGAGGTAATTCAGCCGGTAGGTCCGCGAGCGGTTCATGGAAAAAGCGGCGCCAAACCCGGCCAGGGAGAGGCTTGTGTTCATGATGGTCCAGTTCTCGATCTGGGGATCATACACCATGTAGTGCTGAAAACTTCCCAGGGAGCCGAACCTCAGCGTTATGGTGGTGTACAGGGGTTCGAATTTCCGTAGCGCCGCGTCTTCGGGATTGGAAATCCGCATATTCATATTGGTTTCGGAAATCCAGGCCCGGAGGGTGGCGTTTCCCGACACCATGGATTCCTCCGGGGGCAGGTTGGAGGTAAACACAAAACTTTGAACCTGATCCATCACCGACGCCGACACCGTGGCACCGAGCTGATGGTTCTCCAGATTTTCCCGGTCCCAGGCGCCGTAGAGAATTTTCCATGCGGGGGCGTCTCCGGTTCCGGTAAACTCGGATTTTGCGAGCAATCCCCTCAGGCTGTACTGGAGGTTTGAATTCCCCCACACGTTGCTGTGGTACAGGGGCCGCAGGGTGAAGTTATAGGCGTAGTGGCTGTTGAAATTGGTTTGACTGTAATTCTGCCGGTGGGCCTCGCGGATCTTGGCGGGGTCGGGCACGCCTGAGGTAGTGTAATTCTCCGCCTCTTCATTGATATAGGTATAGCGCTTCCAAAGGCCGCCGCCTGAAAGGGTAAAAGCGTTGGTAAAGGCGCCGCCAAGATGATTCAGGTTCACTGTGGTGCTGGCGTCGCCGCCGGCGGAGACAAGTATGGAAGAAACATCGCCCCAGTCGATTTTGTCATATTCGGGCCACCGGGCTTCGGAGGACCGGAATTGAATATCCGAATTGCTGGTGGGGGTGATGCGGTACGTAACGCTCAACTGAAGGCCCCCGCCGGCCTGGGGCATATCAAAACGCTGGTTCAGTACCGGGGGGATGAGTTTTTCGGCTTCCCCTCCTTTGATTTCCGCCGGATCCCGGGCCCAGGGGGAACGGGGGATTCCGATATTGTCCAGCGGCCACCGGTCTTCTTCCTGCGGCTTTGCTTCCTCCCGGTTTGCCCCGGTCCCCCCCAGGGTCAGGAGCGTTCCCGAAATGCTTCCATTCACGGAGTAGAGGCTGATTCTTTCGGGATAAAAGAATTTTCTGTTGGGCGCGTACTCGTTATAGTTTGGATTCGTGCTTGCAAGGTCCCGGGTTCTAAAATTCACCAGGCTGGAATTGTTCAGCGATATGTCCGAAACATAGGGGGCCAAAAAAGGCAGTGAGGGCCGCAGGGACCCGCTGATCTCCCAGTTGTAGGAAGTCAGGAGGTTTTCGTTGGAATTTAACTCTGTCTGGTCCGCCCCTTCCTGGATTATGTGAACCCAGTCCATTTCTTCCGACCGGTTATTTACAAAATCCCGGTCCACAAAGGGATCGGAGTAATAGGGAAAATTCCAGGAAAGGGAGCCGAATTTTCCCGAAAGGGAGCCGCCGGTTTTGAAGCGGTACCGGAAGGGAACGTCCCAGGAAATAAATTTGGCCCGGTTCCATTCGCTCTCTCCGTCATAGTCGGCAAAGGGGGTATAGCCGAGGGAATCTTTCACCACCGTCCGGGTCAGGCCCAGTCCGGCGGACAGGTCGATGGCTCCCAGGAGGCCCTTTGCCGGCAGGGTCAGTTCGGTTCCAAAGTAGTATCCCAAATTCGCATACATATCGACAATAGCCTTGAGGCTGGCCGCGTCGGGATCGCTTACCTTTTTGCCCGTACTCCGCAGAAAAATCCCCTCCCGCCGTTTTTCCATGTCCGCGCTGCTCCCCAGAATTTTGGTGATGGAACTTTCCGAACTGGAGCTTGCCTTGGGCCGGCCCAGAATATAGGTGGTGGTCTGGAGAAAATTTCCCTCCCGGGACCGGTAGCCCAGTACGGGGTGGAAAATAACCTCGTCGGCGGGATAGTGAAAAAAGGGGAAATACAAAACCGGTATCTCCCCCACCTTGAGGACGGCGTTAAAGATCGCGAAGTCGGAGCCCGGCAGGAGCCAGATTTTCGATGCCGCCAGAGACCAGAAGCTCTCGTCGCTTTTGGCGTTGGTAACGGAAGCATGGTCGAGGATCGTAACTTCTTCGCCGCTCCGGGAAATGACGGCGCCCGCAAAACGGTAGGCGGTCTCGTCATTCTGGAGGGAGCGCTCCGAGACGCCGTCCAGAAAAATACTGGACCAGTTGTCCAGGTTGACGGTGATGGATTCGCCCCGGAAGGTTTCAACGGTGTCCCCGGACTCCTTGATGTATTCCACCCCCCCCGAAGCGGTGATCAGGTTCCGGGTCCGGTTGAAGAGCATTTCTCGGGCCGTGATCCGGTGGACCGTGTCGCCGTCCTTGAGGCTCACTATCACATCCCCCTGGAGCCGGGCGTATTCTTCGTCCACCACGTCCAGGGTAAAGTAATGGGCGCTCCGGGCGGATTCTATCGTGATGATTTTCCGGCTGGCCGCGTCTTCCCCTTCGGCGGCCCCGGATTCGGCAAGATTAAAATGATCCAGGAGCCGCCGGGACATCTCTTCCCGGGTCCCCCCTTCGGAAAGGCCGAGTTCCCGGCACCAGGCGGCCAGTTCCGGCATGGTGGCGGTTCTGATTTCCTGCCGGATGCGCCGCAGGTCGGGGCCTTCCGGGGCCGGTTCTTCTTCGCCGGTTTCGGTTCCCGCTTCCGCGGCTGCGGCGGCTTCCCCGGCAGCGGTTTCGGCGGCGGCTTCCGCGGCTGCGCCGGGGCCGCCGTCCGGGGCAGGCGATTCCCCGCCCGGCGCCGCCGGAGAAGCCGGATCGCTTTGGGCGGAAAGGGAAAGGGGCGGAAAGCCGGAGAGCATAATAAATATAATAATTATTATCGGTCCGGCCTGTTTTCTCATTTTTTCCGCGCTGTCCGGGGAGGCTTTTTCCGTTCCGCGCCGCCGCGCCGCCGGGGCCGGCTTCGTTCCAGCATTTCTTTAATATAGGCCCCCGTATACGAACGGGGATAGGCGGCCACCTCCTCGGGGGTCCCGGTA